>NZ_JADEXF010000814.1 GCF_015207245.1 Nostoc cf. edaphicum LEGE 07299 | reverse complement strand
ACTCAGCACTCCACACTCAGCACTCAGCACTCTTGATCTCATGTACTTGGAAACTAATGTAAGTAATCAAACGGACATGAGATTACGGGTAAGGGTAACTGTGAAAATAAGTCTGTAGAACCTCGTTAAAAAATAAAGATTGTTTGGCTGTATTGTCAGCAAACCACAACTCCTAATGAGAAAATAAGACATTCCAACCAAGCGATCGCCATCTGATTGTTAACAAGCCTGTTAATCAAACCCAATTTTTTTAAGTTGAAAGACAATCAAAGCGCTATGGGACATGACCTAGAACATTAGTGCCTTAAAATACTCCTGAAAGCCAGTCCTTGTTTTATAAGTTTTGTGTAGAATTTGATGGTGAGGTTATTTACTTGATTCTCAATTGCAACAATCCAGGTTTCATTTATGAGTCAGTCTTTTTCTCAAAACCAAATAAGACGAAATCGTCAACAGAGACTCTGGCAACAAAAATGGAGTTTAAAAACTAAAGCAATAGTTTGGGCACTAAGTATAAGTGTCCTTCCTGTAGTTGCAATTGGAACAGCTACTTACAACTATGGCATTATTTTAATTAACACACAAACTCCGCAAGTAAGACTTGAGAGTACAGAAAGTTCGACAGAAACTGAACTTGCTCTACAAAGACAATTGTCATTCTTGTTAGCTGGTATGGGAGTGACAGCAATTTTAACAGGTGCGATCGCTGTTTTTGTGACGAATCGAGTTATGAGTCGAGTCAGCAACGTTGCTGCAATCTCTAATAATATTAAAAAGAGGCTACGTCCAGACAGTGAGTTTACTCAAATCTTTATCGCTAGCCAAGATGAATTAGTGATGTTAGAGAAAAACATCACCTCATTCACAGACCTGCTTTCGGTTTTGGTACAAGAGAAAGAAGCCGAAGCTGATTACTCCCAACTATTAATCAAAATTACCCGTTGGGTTCGAGAATCATTCAATCAAGAAGATGTTCTCAAAACTACCTCAGAAGAAATTCGTAAAGCTTTAAGCATCGATCGCGTCACCATCTTTTGCTTCGACTCCAACTATAATGGAAGCTTTATCGCCGAATCAGTAGCACCTGGTTTACCGAAAATATTAGGGGTTACAGTCTCTGAGCCTGGATTTGAGGCAGGGTATATAGAAAAATATCACAATGGTACCATCCATGCTATTGATAATATCCATCAAGGCGATCTCAGTGATGTTGATATTGAGTTGCTGGAGCAATTTGCTGTCAAATCTAATTTAGTAGCACCTATTCTCAAAGGCAAACAGCTATTCGGTTTATTGATTGCACATCAATGTTCTAGACTTCGCTTTTGGCAACAGTCTGAGATTGATTTGTTCTCTCAGATAGCCATGCAAGTAGGATTTGCCCTTGACTACGCCAACCTTTTACAACAAGTAGATACTAAGGCAGATAACGCTCAGGTATTTATCGAAATTACCCGCAGCATTCGCCAATCGCTCAACGAAGAAGATGTCCTCAAAACCACGGTGGAAGAGGTTCGTAAGGCATTGAGTACTGACCGAGTGCTGGTTTATAGCTTTGACGCTAATTGGTCTGGAATTATAATTGCCGAATCAGTGGTTCCAGGTTATCCCAAAGTTTTGCGGTCTGAAATTCAAGACATCTGTTTCGGTCAGGGTTATGTAGAAAAGTATCAGTCTGGTCGCGTTGTAGCCACAAACAACATTCATGAGTCTGGTTTGGCTGACTGCCATATTAACTTACTCAAATCCTTTGCTGTCAAAGCAAATTTGGTCGCCCCCATTCTTAAAGATGAACAATTATTTGGCTTATTAATTGCACATCAATGCTCCAGACCCCGTGATTGGCAACAATCTGAGATTGATTTATTTGCTCAGATAGCGATGCAAGTCGGGTTTGCTCTCGACCATGCAAGACTCGTGCAACGCATCGAGGCTGAGGGTGTGCAAAGTCAGTTGTTAGCAGATACTATCGGCATTATTCGCCAATCACTCAACGAAGAGGATGTCCTCAAAACCACTGTGGAAGAGGTTCGCAAAGCTCTGAGTACTGACCGAGTGATGGTTTATAGCTTTGATGGTGATTGGTCTGGAACAGTGATTGCTGAATCAGTTGTTCTCACCTACCCAAAAGTTTTGCGAGCTGAAATCCAAGACCCATGTTTCGGTCAAGGCTATGTAGAAGAGTATCAGTCTGGTCGCGTTCTCGCAATCAATAACATTTATGAAGCTGGTTTGGCTGACTGCCATATTAACTTGCTCGAATCCTTTGGTGTGAAAGCAAATCTGGTCGCCCCCATTATTAAAGATAAAGAGCTATTTGGCTTGTTAATTGCACATCAATGCTCCAAACCCCGTGATTGGCAACAAGCTGAGATTGATTTATTTGGCCAGATGGCGATGCAAGTAGGATTTGCTCTCGACCATGCAAGACTTCTGCAACGAATTGAAGCTGAAAGAATGCGAAGTCAGTTACTAGTGGATATTATCCGCAGCATTCGCCAATCCCTCAAGGAAGAGGATATCATCAAAACCACTGTGGAAGAGGTTCGCAAAGCACTGAGTACTGACCGAGTGTTAGTTTATAGCTTTTACGCTAATTGGTTCGGAATTATCATTGCTGAATCAGTGGTTCCAGGTTATCCCAAAGTTTTGCGGTCTAAAATTCATGACCCCTGTTTCACTCAAGGCTATGTAGAAAAGTACCAGTCTGGTCGCGTTGTCGCAATCAACAACATTTATGAGTCTAGTTTGGCTGATTGTCACATTAACCTGCTCGCATCTTTTGGCGTGAAAGCTAATTTAGTAGCACCAATTATTAAAGATGAGCAGCTATTTGGCTTGTTAATTGCACATCAGTGTTCTGAACCCCGTGATTGGCAACAATCTGAGATTGATTTATTTGCCCAGATAGCCATGCAAGTAGGATTTACTCTCGATCATGCTAGGCTCCTACAAGCGTATCAAGCTGCTGAAGCTAACTCTGATGAATAGTAAGGGCGCGCAGCTGTGCATAGGTGTCAACTTAAGCTCAAATGCTTGTCGCTGTC
>NZ_JADEXF010000813.1 GCF_015207245.1 Nostoc cf. edaphicum LEGE 07299 | reverse complement strand
AGCTATTTGCTCAATACTCAACCCCAACCCTAATAAGTGGGGTATTGCTTCTAACTTAGATTCTTGTATACCTTCTTGTTTGCCTTCTGCAAAAACATCTTGGTAAAATCTAGTTTGCTTTAACTCATTTGATCCAAACATTTTTTCGATCTCATCTTGTTTTAAGATTTTGGTTGTGCAGCTTGCCTAACAAGTTGTTCGTCCAAACCTAACGCTTGAGCTATCTGCTCAATACTTAAACCCAACCTTAGTAACTGGGGTATCGTTTCTAACTTACCTTCTTGTTTACCTTCTTGTTTACCTTCTTGTTTACCCTCTTCAAAAACATCTTGATAAAATCTAGTTTGCCTCAAGTCATTTAATCCAAACATTTTTCCTATCTCCTCCTGGCTCAATCGTGGCAACTTATAGATTAATATCGTCTCTATCAATTGTATAATTTCCCTAATAGTAGCGACATCTGGAATTTGCTGTCGGGCACTGTTGACTATCTCTATAGCTCTTGCTGTCGCGGTTGATTCAGGTTCAATGATGAGTTTAACTGTCTCTATACCGATTGATGATGTTTCAATTGAGCTTAATTCGTCAAGATAGACGCGAGTCACTCGTTGTGAGTTGAGTAGTTCTGTATATCTTTCGGTGTCTCCAGTATCAACGCTGCGGCTAGGGTAGATGACAACACCACGCCAATTGTTGGTTAATTCAGTTTTATCGAGATAGTTAAAGATTTCAGTAAATAAGCGTGAGTAGAATTTTTTGTCTGATTGAAATTGCACTTCAGCAAAATAAATCGGTAAGTCTGGCGTCTTTGGGAGAAAGACACCATCGATTCTAAACGCCAGTTGTTTGACTTCTACTGAAGAAAATTGGTAAACATTAGCTAGTTGGGGCGGTTGGTTAATCAGTTCAAAGAAAGTAGTAGGAATACTCTGAAAGATCCGATAGAAGATACTGTCTGTTTTCAAGGTAGCTTGTTTTACAGTCGTTGATGAATATATTTTACACTTCGACGATCCCGTGACAAATCTTTTGAGTATATAAAAATTAACTGGTAAGATAGTGCATATATGTATGTCAACAATCCAATAAATAATATTTGGATTGTGTCGAGTGATGATACAAAAAGTATTTTCAAAATATTAGGTGTTTAAAGCTGACATTAATATTAGCAATTACCCCCTAGAATTTTAGAAATAGGGTGTTTTATAGTAAAAAAATTGATTCGGCATGGGGTATTGGATATTGGACATGGGATCGATTTCCCTAGTCCTTAATCATTAGCCCTAGTCTCGGATAAAAAAGGGGAATTCCGCCTAAAGGACTCGAAGCCTGCGTAAATCAGTATGGCCCGTGATGAAATGCGATCGCGTGTTTCGATAATTCATGGGTGTTAACAGACTCAATTCCCAATTGGCTAGAGTACGGCAGAGTTATGACCCCCAGTATTACAGATTCGGCGGTGAAGGCTGCGGTAGCAGCTGTTGCATCGGAGTCAGCCTCAGCAGAGGAAAAAATCCAAATGCTGATTGAGATCGCACAGGGTTTTCAAAAAAAGCCCAAAGCTGCCCAAGACTTGCGAAATGCAGTTGGGTTATATTACCGGGCCTATGAAATGTGTGGTGAGGAGTATTCCCTGCTAAAAGCGAGGGCAAAAGTGGGGATGGCAGGGACGTTACAAGCAATACCGGATGCTGAGTACCAACTGCTGATGCAAGCGAAAGCAGGTTATGAAGAAGCACTGCCAATTTTACAGGAATTAGCTTCACCAGAGGAAGTAGCAGAGACGCAGATGAATTTTGGGCTGGTGTTGCAGTCACTAGTACCGTTTAATTTGGCACGGATAACTGACAGCATCCAGGCTTATCATGAGGCTTTGCGGGTGTTTACTTGGGAAGATTATCCTCAAGAATACGCGATTTTGTATAACAATATTGCGATCGCTTACCTTTCTATGCCCTTAGCATCAGAACGGGAATACTTGCGTCAAGGGTTAGCTGTGCAATCATTTGAGGTAGCGCTAAAGCATATTAATTTGATTGACCATCCTAGAGAATATGCGATGTTGCAAAACAACTTGGGTAACGCTTTGCAATATTTAGTGAGTTCCCATCCTGTGGAAAATAATTTAAGAGCGATCGCTGCTTATGATGAGGCGCTGAAAGTGCGTAATTTCAAAGATACACCTCTAGAGTACGCTAACACAATTTCAAACAAAGCTAACGCCTTATTCAACTTACCCGACGACTCAGAAAAACCAGAAGCTGGCAATCCTAAAAATCTCTCACAAGCACGTATTTACTATCAACAAGCTTTTGAAGTATTTACCCAAAACCAACAAATAGGACAAGCAGAGATAGTAGCCCAAGCTCTACAAGATATTGAAGCAGAAATAGGGAATAGGGAATAGGGCATTGGGCATTGCTTCTTCTCCCTTATCCCCCACTCCTCACTCCCTTCATTCATAAGGAGAACAAAACAGCATGAGAGATATTTTAACAAATCCTTCTGTGAGAGATTTTCTCAAAAGTTTAGTAGATGGTGACTTAAATATAGTAACAGGATTAGTGTGGATAATCATAGCAACAGCCTTGTCTATGATCGGTGGTGCTATTGGTGGAATGCTGTTAGCTGGAAAAGATATCGGCTATCATTTTTCAGGAATGCTTGGGGCATTATTTGCTCCTGCTGGTGTAATTCCTGCTATTCTATTAGGATTTATAATCTTAAATTTACTAACAAGATATTAGGAGTAAATATGTTAGAAATTGGGTGGTTTTCTGCAAAGTTATTTTTCAAAGGGAAATTACTGCGCAATCCAATGTATTTTGTTCAACGAACTGCTATTGCTACTGCTGTAGGTTCGTTACTGCTAGTATTATTTGCACAAATCGACATTCCCTTTTACTTACCAATAACAATATCTAGCTTAGTAACAGGCTTGATTATGCCATTTTTACTCAAAGATTTCAAAATGAAGTAATTTGTCATTGGTCATTTATTAATAACCAATGTCCCTAAAGAGTGCTGAGTTCTGAGTAATGAGTGCTGAGTGGGAA
>NZ_JADEXF010000812.1 GCF_015207245.1 Nostoc cf. edaphicum LEGE 07299 | reverse complement strand
GGTTAGCAGGTATTGCGGTGATTCTGTGACTATTTCCTGGCAGACTTGTTCAATCAAGCAGTCTGTCACGTATTCCATCACCACAGGTTGCTGTGTGAATCCTCCAGTATTGCTTTCTATCAAGCTACACCAGCGTAAAGATTCTAGGACTGACATTAACTTAGGCTTAGGCAATGTTGGTGTAAAAGCTGTTTGCAATTCTGTCGAGGAAAGTTTCTCCCGATTAATTGCCAGCCAATACATGACTTGCTGCTCCAAGGTGGAGAGCCTTTTGAATTGTTGCTCTAGGAGATTGCCAATGCCCTTAAATACGGTTGTGCCTTCAGAAAAGAAATTGGCGATATTGCCTTCATGTAAGTCCCGAATGGAGGTGGCGGCAATTTTCAAAGCTAGGGGATTACCACGGTAACACTCAACTAGCTGGCGGGTTTCTTCTTCGGAGCCTGATAGCCCTTTGAGTGTCAAAATTGTTTGCCCAGCTGCGACTTCTAATCCTAATAAAGCAAGGGTACGAACTGGCAAAGCATCACCTTCCAAAGCGGCGATTTCAGTAGGTTTTTCCCGGCTGGTGAGCAGGACACAGCTTTGATGCTGTGTTTCTCCCAATCGCCATAGGAGTTCACCGTAGGGTTCGTAGCCCTCACGGTAACAGCCTGTCCCTTGCTGCAATAATGTGTCGAAATTATCCAGAATCAGCAAACATCGAGATTTGCGGAGGTACTCGATTAAACAAGTAATTTGCTCATGAGGGGAAGCAGGCAATGTGTTAACTTGCTGATGAGAAAGAATTTTGATGTAGTCTGTCACCTTGTTATGGAAAAAGGGTGCGTGTCGGAGTGATCGCCAAATCACATATTCAAATTCTCCCTGCAATTGTTCTGCTAACTTCACCGAGAGCGCGGTTTTACCGATACCACCCATACCTAACAGTGTGACTACACGAGCGCGTTGTTTACCGCCACAGGCATCTCTCACAATCCATTGACTGAGGGTTTCTAATTCAGTAGTACGTCCATAGAATTGGGAAACGTCGATTGCTTCTCCCCAGCTTGTGAAGGGTTGAAAGGTTGAGGAGGCGTTTATGTCCTTTTGTGGCTGTGTGGTTCGCTTCAGTATTCCTTGCAGGTTATTTTTGGTAACTTTTTCTCCTAAAGCTTGAGAGAGCGATCGCCATAATTCCGAACCAATATCTTTGATATAACCACAATCGTAATCGGACTCTACAGCCATGTCTAAGTACGTCTGTCCTGCCCAAGACTGACGAAATACAATCTCTTGAACTTTTGTTAAGCGTCCCCGTTCTAATAATTGCTCAACTAGTGCGATCGCCTCTTCAACCGTCATTTCTTTTCGTAAGAATACTAAGTTAACTACGATATTCGCACCATAAGCTTTATTTATTAAAAAAGTTTGCGTAAATCTACCAATAAGATCCGACTTTTTTCTGACCTTTTCAGACCATCGAATTTTACACCAGGCAGTAGAGTATTTGGATAAGCAGTATTCATATCCCCAACTTTTTACAGGGGATATAGGAGAAGCCAAACAAAGTAAGCAATAGGAATGAACAAACAATTAGGAATTGGTTTGACTTTGGCTGCATGAAGTTTTGGAATGATTATAGCTTATTAATTATTTGCAAACACAAAAATGCTCATGTCCAAATTAACCCGTTTCATAATGATAATTTCTGTTGCTGTTATCCAGCTTAATTTGAGAATCCAATCTTATGTTAAAGATCATCCGACGAGAGTTTGTGACTGCTGCATTATTATTAACAGTTCCAATTGGCGCAATCCTTACTGGTGTTGATATAAAACCTGCATTTGCCGATTGTAATCCCTTTGGCTGTTCACCATCTAGTGTTGCTGAATGTAATCCTTTCGGCTGTCCTAATGGACCACTAGGCCAAGCCTGTACGCCTTTTGGCTGTCCACAATCACCACAACCAGTGAGCGTTCGTGACGAGGAAATACCTGGACGTAGACGTTTAATTAGATGTATAAGAATATTGCGGCGTGAAGAAGTTGTTGGTAGGAGAGAGGCTGATAATGTTTGTGAATCTTTAATAAGAAATGAAAGGGTCTCTGATTGTGTTCAAGAATTAAGGAGTGTATCAAGACGAGAATTAAGGAGACGTGAAGCTAGCAATATTTGTGAAAGAATATTGTAAAATAATCGCCCTGCCTGTAGTGTGCTTTAACGGAATATAACGCACCTTTTTTACCTTATCCAAAAAGCAACTCAAACGGTTTGTTTTATGCGCTTTGATTGGTGCGTTAAGTTATTTGCTGGTTGGGTGGGTTAAAGCGAAATCCAACACTATATTTTCTCACTACACGAGAACTTTATGCGATCGCACTTGCCAAGATACGCTGATTTTGTGCGATCGCCATAATTTCGAGTTGATCTGAAATAGCTCAGAGCGATCATCCCCTTCTAATAATTGGTCAACTAGTGCGTAGACGCGTAGCGGCTTGTCGTTAGACATCGCCTCTTCAACCGTCATTTATTTTCATGAGAATACTAAATTAACTCCGATATTCGCACTATAAGCTTTATTTCTTCAAATATATCACGTGAATATACGCAGAATCTATGCAGATGGTACATAGAATCGGGTGCATTTAAAGATACAAATACTCATCCTATCTATAACTTCGTCTCACGCACCCGATAAGTTGATTTAAGTGTGACAAACAGATTAATCCTGATGCTAAAAAGATCCGACTTTTTCCGACCTTTTCCGACTGTCAAACTTTATACCAAGCATTAGAGTATTTAGATAAGCAGTTCTAGGACTGAAATGGTAATTCAGAATATTTTTGGAGTAACAAGCAAATGAAAGTGTTAAAAACTCTTGTCTCTTTAAGCGCTCTCAGCACTCTGTTGGGATTTGTACCACTGGCTGTTAATGCTCAACAAATTCCAACTAATTCGGTTGTTATCTGTAGCAGCATACCTGGTGGTGGTACAGCAAGCTTTAAACTTAACGGTAAGGTACAACGTTTACAGTCTAGTAAATGTAGTACTTATTCTGGTGCTTCTACCTTTCTTTTTTATACCGAAT
>NZ_JADEXF010000811.1 GCF_015207245.1 Nostoc cf. edaphicum LEGE 07299 | reverse complement strand
TCCTTGGGTAAAGACGTGATGAATCGCGTTTCTACAAATGGTCTATTTGTCGCATTCTTTTTTCAAATTGGTATTACGCTTAAACCTAGATGGGTTGGGGCTGTTATTGTTAGGTTTGTATTGAACTCAGCCGAGAAGCACTATAAAATCTAAAATTGATTGGGCATTATGAACGCGATGGTTTCTTACCAAAGCCATAACGCAATGTATCCATAATCCAAGTTTGGAAGTTGTCAATGTAGCTAAATATCACTGGTACTACCACCAGTGTCAACAGAGTGGAAGTTGTAAAACCGCCCATAATCGCAATTCCCATTGGTTGGCGAACTTCAGAACCCGCGCCAATTCCCAATGCTAAGGGTAGAATACCTGCAATCGTTGCCAGAGAAGTCATTAAAATCGGGCGCAGACGTGACACACCTGATTCAATGAGTGCCTGACGTTGGGTTTTGCCTTCTTGCATGTTGATGATCGTATAGTCAACTAACAAAATTGAGTTTTTGGTGACAATCCCCAACAGCAACACAATCCCAATCAGGGCATATATTCCCAAGGGTTTTTGAGCAACCATCAACGCTACTAATGCGCCACCTAAACAAAAGGGTAAGGCTGCCATAATCGATAATGGATGAAGAAAGTTGTTATACAGCAGCACCAGAATTGCATAGATACACATTAATGCCAGCCCCAATGCACCACCAAAGCGACCGAAAATATCTTGCATAATTTTGGCGCTGCCTGATGGTTGCTGTACTACTCCTGGCGGTAAGTTTTGCATCGCAGGTAGTTGGTTGATTGTCTGCACTGCCTCTCCTAAAGAAAGCCCTTGCAAATTGGCTTCTACAGCTACTTGACGGGCGCGATCGTAACGGTTGATGGTAGCAGGGCCGCTACCAAAGCGGATATCTGCCACTGCGATGAGGGGAACCAATCTACCATTTTGACTGGGGACTTGCAGATTTGTGATTGTGTTAATGTCAGCCCGCGCTTGTGGATCGATTTGGACGCGAATGGGAATTTGGCGATCGCTTAAATTAAATTTCGCTAAGTTCGCCTCATTATCGCCGATGGTTGCAAGGGAAGCAGTCCGAGCGATCGCTTGCACTGTCACCCCCAAATCTGCTGCCCGTTGCGGGTTGGGAATTACCAAAATCTCTGGTTTCACTAAACTTGCAGTAGATGCCACTTCTACCAATCCGGCTAGCGATCGCATCTGCTTTTCTAAGGCATCAGCAGCTTGACTCAATGCTTCGGGATTTTCACTCCTTAGAACAATTGATAAACCTTTGCGACTGTCACCAGGTGACTGACTTTGGAAACTAATTCTAGCTCCCGGTATTTCTTCAAAGGAAGGGCGTACTTGTTCCTCAAATTGTTTTTGGGAAATATTTCGTTTTTCTCTGGGTTTGAGATTAATGGCAAGCGTTGCAGAATTGATCTCTTCTATTGCTAGTACGCGTTCAACTAATGGGTTTTGCCGAATGATGTCAGTCGCTTGTGTGACTACCTTGTTAACGTCTGACAAAGTGGAACCAGGAGGTAATTCTATAGATACGTTGGAAATCCCAAAGTCACCATCATCAACGAAACCCTTGGGAATTAAAGGAACCAGCGTCAGACTGGCAACAAAAAAAGCTAAAGCGATCGCCATTGTTGTCAATCTATGGCGTAACGCCCACTGTAAAAGCGATCTATAAGGTTGAAAGCCTTGACGCTTTTCATCCCATGTTTTCAATTTCGACAACGGCATCATCAACTAAATTGCCCACCGCCAGCGCTAATGCCAACAAAGTCATGTTGTTGAGGGTGTAACCAAGAGCTTGCTGCACTGCGAAGGTGGGAATTATTGACAAAGGTAAGGCAACAGCCGTAATTAATGTTGCTCGCCAGTCCCGCAAAAACACTAAAATAACGATGACCGCCAGCACCGAAGCTTGAATCAATTCATCAATGGTGCTTTGGTAAGATTGGCGGACAATATCGGCTCTAGTAAAAATTAAATCCAGTTTGACATCTGGAGGAAGGGTTTTTTCCAGTTCTTTGACTGCTGCTTTCACTCCTTCTTCCACAGTCACCAAAACGCTGCCAGTACTACGTAAGACTTGAAAAGCTACCACAGGTTGATTATTCAAACGGGCGGCTTGGCGCACGTCACCAAATTTATCTTCTACAGTTCCCAGGCTAGATAAAGGTACAGAACCACCTTGTGGTAAGACTATTTCGTAGGTTTTCAAAATATCCACACTGACGGCACTTCCTAAAGTACGGATACTTTGTTCGCTACCACCAACTTCGGCACGTCCGCCAGGTAAGTTAATGTTCAAAGCGCGGATTTGGTCGTTTACTTGAGTGGCGGTAATCGCTAAAGATTGTAAGCGGTCTGGATTAAGATTAATGCGAATTTCTCGGTCAACACCACCCACGCGCTGAATTTGTGCTACACCACGAACTCCCAACAAGGCACGGCTAATAGTTTGGTCTACGAGATTGCTTAACTCTTCTACAGAACGCCGATCTGATTTAACTGCGTAAGTAATCACCGGGCCGCCAGAAAATTCTAAGCGTTCCACAATTGGATCGTTAATGTCTTGGGGTAAATCTTGGCGAATTTGAGCGATCGCATTCCGAACATCGTTGGTGGCGCGATCGCTATCTGTACCCAAAACAAAATTGATTGTCGTCTTAGAATTCCCATCGCTGACGGTGGAAATCATGTAATCGATATTGCCCAACCCCGCGACGGCATCTTCAATTTTTTTCGTCACTTGGGATTCTAGTTCTGCTGGGCCTGCACCTGGTTGGGTGACTTTGATCGAAACTGTTGGTACATCAATATTTGGGTTAGTATCAATCCCCAAGGATATGAATGAGAACCAACCGACAACCGTCAAAATTAAAAATAAAACTATTGTTGGAACAGGTTTTTTAATCGACCAGGCGGAGATATTAAAGGTCATTTGTCATTTGTCATTTGTCATTTGTCATTTGTCATTTGTCATTTGTCTTTTGTCATTTGTCATTTGTCAAGAGTTAGGAGTTAGGAGTTATTATTGTCCCTCATCTCCCCCATCTC
>NZ_JADEXF010000810.1 GCF_015207245.1 Nostoc cf. edaphicum LEGE 07299 | reverse complement strand
CCTTTGAACAATTCGCGAGCTTTTTCAATGAATTGTGTAACATTTTGTTTGGGTTCAGCCTGAATGCCATACTGACCAATTACGGTTTCCAGAACACCAAGGTTTTTTTCATCATCATTGATAAAATTTCGGATGCGATCGGCAATTTCAGCATCAAGTCCTTCTCTCAAAAGCAATTGCTCGTTCTCAATAATTAACTGTTGAAGGGCTTTGATACTTGCTAGTTTTACAGCAATAGCATTGCGTTTCGTATCATCTAATGTAGTTACCATTCGTGTTCTCCTCGGCAAAGTGTTCAGAATTATTACTGATATAACCTTGACATAGGGGTTGGAGATATTTCATCTTTCTTTTGAGCGATCGCTCTCCCAACTCTGGGTAGAGAAACAAAACTTTTCCTTAGAGAAAAATCGAAGCGATCGCTTCAATTCATGGTTGCAATCAAATCAAGCATTTTAGTATGACATTCAAACTGAATAGATTACCTATTCGAAAGCAATCTATATCTTTAGAATGACAATTAACATCAAAAAAAGCTACTTCTTATTCAAGAGGGCAAAATCGTAACCAGTTCCACTAGAGCAAGACTCACAACGCTCAATTTTGACTAGCATTGCTTCTCCTTGACGCTCACCGGAAGGCGAAAACTGAATCATTCCGGTTGCTCCAGATGCTGAAAAATTGGGATTAGACAATACCCTTTGTAATCCTTCGCGGGTGCTGTCTTCTTTTAATCCAGCAATAATTGCTTGGAGTGCATCATAAGCTCCCGCTGTTCTCTGATTTACTTGGGCATTCCAAAGCTGAAAGGCATTTTTCGCAAAGGGATTATCTTTATTAGCATCACGATGCCAATACACAGGTAATACCATTCCTTCGAGATCCTTGCCATTTTGTAAAGTTGTTGCACTGTACATAGTTTCAGAAGCAAACAGTGGCTTTCTACCTTTAACCTCTTGTGCTACTTTGGTGGCAAAATATATATTTCTGATTGAAGGCATTAATAAAAAGCCACTTACATTTTCTGTTTCTATGGCTTTATCCACAAAAGCTTTAGGGTCAAAATTTTTGTCTGCTAAATTGCAAGGTGTACTAATAACGTTGCTGCCATATTTTTTGATAGCTTGAGTGTACTTTTCTACAAGTATCTGACTTGATGAAGAGGTTGAATTATCTCTTGAACTACGAACATCACCACAAATAGCAATATTTCTTGCTTGTCGAGCAATGTAGCGAGAATGAGTATCTACTAAATTATCATATAACGGATTTACGTGAAATAAGTAGTTATTTGTGGAACTATTAGGCTGACTATTTAAGGTATTATTATCTAACTTTCCTGAATTTTCTGCTTGATTTGGTAGCTCGACGGGTAAGACTAAAACCAAACCTTTCTCCTTATATATTTCTGCCTTACGTCTAACACCCACGGCAGCTACAAGGCTTTGATCTTGAGCTAATTCATTATCTAGCCGTGCAGAATCTTCTCTATTCTCAGCACTTGCAATTACAATTTGTAATTTTTTACCATTAATTCCTCCTTGGTTATTAACTTCATTTTGAGCTTGAGCTATACCGCGTAAAATCTCTTCTGCTAAACTAGGATCGAAGTTAATTGGTGCGACGATCGCAACTTTTACAGCTTCTGAATTATCTCGTGCTATTTTGGCATTGTTTAAATAAATTAAAGTTTCGGGGTCATTTGGATTCTTTTTTAGAGAATCAGTAAATTTTTTAACGGCAGTAGTGAAATCTTTCTCAGCAAAAGCTTTAACTCCATCTGCTTTTTCAGGAGATGTTTGCACTTTCACTAAAATTCTGGTACCCAAATTCATTAATGACGGCTTATTTGTAAATGAGGATGAAGTTTGTGTGGGGTTTGATGATGTTGTTACGATAGTAGAAGAGACTTTGCTAATTAACCATAAAATAGCTGCTACCATTACCCCAGCTATACCAAGTGAAATAAGCAGTCTCAAGTTTTCTTTTTTATTTGTCATGAATAATTATCCAAATTTTACAAAATTTATCTGAAATTAAAGAAATTTATGACGATTGAGTAAAAAAAAATTAAAGATATTTAGAAATAAGTTTGTTGATTATTTCAGACACACCGACAATAATAACTGTAAATAAGCCTGCCAGAATAACTAGCAATCCTACGAGCAGCAGCCCATTTAAACCAGCGTTGAGAATATTATTAGTTAGGAGATTTCTGAAAGTAAAGACAACGAGTGAATTGGCAATGATAGCTATAACAATTAAATAAGCTTTTTCTAGAATTGGGCGAGATTGAATAAAGACTAATCCTCCTAAAATTAGCAACCACAATCCAGAGCTAATCCAAGTAGTTCCGAGAAAACTTATAAGTGCGATCGCTAAAAATGAACTACCCGATCCAGCTATTATTGCTCCAGACAATAATCGACTGTTAGAGAATTGCGGTAGATATTGAGTTGACGTATGTTGATTTTGTGGTTGCGATTTCGATTGCAGAGTAGGTGGAATAACTGTCTTAGCTGATGTATACCTTAGCGGTGGCAACTTATTCAAATCTAGTAAGACAGCTTGTGCAGATTGATAACGCTGTTCGTGATTTTCTTGTAGGCACTTATTAAGAATCATCTCTAATTCTTGACTTAGGGGTTGCGTTAAATGCTGCCGCCAATTAGAAGTCCAACCATAGCCTTGTTTCATCCACAAACTTGAAGGAGAGATATTAGTCAGCAGATGAAAGCAAGTTATTCCTAAACTGTAGATATCACTGGAAGGAAAAACTTTACCCGCTTGCATTTGCTCGATTGGTGCATAACCTAATGAACCAATAATTGTCCCCACCGCAGTGTTTGTAGGTTCCGTCTTTTGCTTTGCCACTCCAAAATCAATTAGTACTAGTTTTCCATCATTTTGACGGCGAATAATATTTTCTGGTTTAAGATCACGGTGAATTACTTGTTGCTGATGTATATCTACCAGCACGGATAATAAATCATTTAAAAAATCTCTAATCTTGGCTTCATCAAAAACTCCCTGCTGTTTTAACTCTTGCAACAGATTTTGGCCTTCGATAAAC
>NZ_JADEXF010000809.1 GCF_015207245.1 Nostoc cf. edaphicum LEGE 07299 | reverse complement strand
AAATAGTATTCAGCTACTAATAGACAGTAAAGTATATAACTCCAGAACTTCATTATCTGGAATTAGTTTAGTCTCTACATTCTGAAACAGATATAGAGACAGACGCTGATGTAATGATTGTTTGTTCCTTATAGCAATTCTGGTTGAAGAATAATCCAGGTGGATACTCTGCGGGATCTTGCTACAGACCCGCCACTGATTGAAAACCACTAAATCTTCTCTTTCATAGACGTTACACGAATGATTTAGTGGGGATTTTAAACCCTCTTATTCATCCGCCAGCCGAGAGAATTAATTTTGTTAGCGGTAGCGGGGCATTTAGCCCATTCTGACTCCTGACTCCTGAATTCTGTTTGATAAATCCATCAAATTTGCCAGCTTGTAAACTACTCGCGCTCCAACATTACCATCCCACTCCGCATCACCGACTTCGCAGATATCAAAGCCAATAATTTTTCTTCCACTATTGACCAATTCTCGGAACAGACAAAAAGTTTGTTCTAATTCCAACCCACCTGGAACAGGAGTACCCGTACTCGGACAGAGTTTTGGATCTAAACCATCTACATCAAAGCTAATATAAACATACTCAGGTAAATGACTGATAATTTCTCGGCATAAATCAATCCAAGTTGTGCCAGAGTAAAGCTTTTGCTTAATAGCTGGGTCGTAATAAGCAATAATGCGACGATCAGATTGGTCAATCATTTGCACTTCATCATGGCTAATATCACGCAAACCTACCTGCACTAACTTAGTAATTTGCGGTATTTTCATCGCATTAAACATAATCGACGCATGGGAAAACTCAAACCCCTCATAAGCATCGCGTAAATCTGCGTGGGCATCAATGTGCAAAATGCCATAGTTTGGATATTTAGCTGCTAATGCTTGAAAATAACCTAAAGGCGAACTGTGATCTCCACCTATGACTGCAACTCGTTTACCATTATTAATTGCTGTTTGACAATTTTCAAATAGCCATTGATTGACCTGTTGACCAGCCTGATTAATTTCTGTGAGAACAGATGTTAAATCTGGTGTATCTGAAAGTTGTTTACCTTCGGCTAATCGCTCAATAATTTTGCCTGCCAAAGCGCGGTAGTATGTGTTCTTCTCTAAAATATCTTGGGGAATTTCTTCCATAAAAATTCCCTGCTTCCAACCATCAGGGTTATCAAAATCGAATAAATCTAATTGAGTCGAAGCATCTAGAATTCGCTGTGGGCCATTAGCAGTGCCAGCACCATAGGAAACAGTGACTTCCCACGGCACACCAAAAACAATCAAGTTTGCAGACTCATAATCGCAGGGCAAACCTAAGAGGTTGCCATTTATTTCACCTACGCCGCTGGGATTGTAGTCTTTTAATTGATTACTCATTGAGTATCTTCTGGATTTACGTGGATAGACAGCACGCCGCCTAGTTGACATCTGCATTGTAATCAAAATTTTTCACAGGCGGTAAACTGCTTCAAGGCATGAACACGAAAAACCCACGAATATACAGGTTACTTCAGCATAGTTTATAGGGTACAAGGGATAGTTTCTCTTTCCTATGCTTTTGTTAACTCCCTACTCAACCCGCTTAACCTCAAATCCTCGCAACCCTTCCGGTTCCTCATATTCAACCACAACATCTTTAACCACAGCAGCAGGCGGCCCAGAGTGGCACCAGCGAAGCATATCATCTACAACCTCTCGCGCCCCTTCAAAGACTGCCTCTACTCGATTATCGGGGAGATTCCGCACCCAACCGGTTAATCCCAACTGGCTAGCTGTATCGACAGTGGAATAGCGATAGCCTACTCCGTGGACTCGGCCAGAAATGAATACATGGGCGCGGATAATCTTTGGCATTGCTGTAGAATTCTGCATAGACTGGTCTAATCTTTACGATTCCAGTCTATCTAGTTTGTGTATACACAACCTGTTTTTAACTCCAACTCGCAAAATTAATCCCGCTCTTCGTCATCGTCGTCATTGCCGCGATGTCTGTACTGGCGGTCATCGTCATCATCATCGCCGCGATGTCTGTACTGGCGGTCATCGTCATCATCGCCGCGATGTCTGTACTGGCGGTCATCGTCATCATCATCGCCACGATGTCTGTACTGGCGATCGCGATTATCCCATTCTTCATCACGTTGTTTCTGCTTGCCACCGACTATATTTCTGAACATATCCTCTATTCCCATAATTTTCCTCCTGAGTTGACGAATCTCTTTATTTAGGGTCACTTTAGTAGTTTGTCTAATGGTTGTAGCGGATAAATCTTCCAGCAGGTATAGATAAAAATAAAATTATCCCCTTCTTTGGGAGTGTCGCAAAGTAGTGATAAAGTATTTTTCACTACCTCCTAACTGTAGTGAATTTAATTAATTCAGTAGTCAGTTTTTCAACTTAGAATTTTGAATTGCTTATGTCTAACCTGCCACCACTCAATACAGAAACAATTTGGGCAATTCTTGACGATAAACTTGATGATGCCACAGTCAACCAGTTGCTATGGCATTATTTAGGCTATCGTTATGATTCCTTAACTGCACAATGGGACACCAGCCTAGTTGCACCAGAATGGCAAGATGAGTACCCACAACCACCAGATTTTCTTGAATCTCGCCCCGCAACAGTCAAGTTGACTCGTTCCATTCCTGCTGAAAATAAACAAATGTTAAAAGAAAAGCTGGGCTTTAAAGGTTACAAAATTGGAGAATTTGGGCCTCGGCAAACTCGCAGGGCGACGGCGGCAAATTGGTTGTTAAGTTATCTACAACAAGCTAACAACAAAAAAGAGTGATTTTGCAGTAAATATTTGATAAAAAATATCCTAACTTTTACCAAATATCTGCTGTGCTTTAATCTCAAAAAAACAATTAGTTTTATTTAATGATTTTTTTTGCAGTTACAGCAATTTGTAAGTAAAGAAGGTACAAAATGTAAAATTCCAAATCAGATATAAACAGTTTCTACCTCTACCTTCTGTCTTCAAACCCGTAGCTTTGTACTACATTCATATAAAAGAAAACTGTTGTATATGTATAGCGTTTCTTAATCACATGAGGTATATCAT
>NZ_JADEXF010000808.1 GCF_015207245.1 Nostoc cf. edaphicum LEGE 07299 | reverse complement strand
ATTACCAACTACACCCAGATTTTGCCACTCTTGACCGAGATGTTCCTGTAAATATGATTCCCAAATTTCTTGTTGTGCTGATGCTACAGAAACTAAAATTCTGGCACCACCTTCGGCAAACAACACCTCGTCAAGGCGGTTTAAGTGTGTAGGTGCTATTTCTAAATTGATTTCAGCACCAAGATTGCCAGCAAGACAAGATTCGGCTAGTGCGATCGCCACTCCTCCCTCAGCAGAATCGTGGGCTGAACGTACCCAACCATTACGAATTCCTTCACGACAAACTTTCTGGACGCGGCGTTCCAAGTCAAAATCTACGCGTGGTGGTTTTCCGGCAACAGTATCGTGGATAGTGGCTAAATACTCAGATGCTCCCAAACTGATTTTGGATGCCAGAGGCAATCCGAGAAGATAAATCACATCGCCGGCTGCTTGCCAACCTTGACCACAAATTTTGGTTATATCGGGAATTAAGCCCACCATTCCAACAACAGGAGTGGGATAAATAGGTTGTGGAATGCCTTGAGAATCTAGGGTTTCATTGTACAAAGAGACATTTCCGCCCGTGACTGGTGTCGCCAATTCTCGGCAACCTTCCGCCAAACCACGACAAGCTTCTGCCAATTGCCAGTAACCAATGGGTTTTTCTGGAGATCCAAAATTTAGGTTATCCGTCACCGCCAGAGGTTCTGCACCCACACAGCTAAGATTACGTGCAGCTTCTGCCACCACTGCCTTAGCCCCTTCGTAAGGGTCAAGATAAACATAACGAGGGTTGCAATCTACCGTCGCCGCAACACCGCGTTGGGCATTGAGGGTTTCCTTGTCTCCTTGTCTCCTTGTCCCCTTGTCCTCTTCCAGGGGGCGCAAACGGATAACAGCCGCATCTGCGCCACCTGGCAGCATTACTGTATTATTTTGTACTTGATGGTCATACTGACGATATACCCAATTTTTAGAAGCGATCGTGGGTGTATCGAGCAAAGTTAAGAGAATATCATTCCAACTTTGCAGTCCTCCTTGAAATTCTATTCCAGCAGTTGTGCAATCAGGTAAAGAATCAGGTGTCCATTCCCAAGCTTGACGCGCATATTCTGGTGCTTCTGCCAATAACTCCCGGTTATATAGTGGGGTATTCTCCGCCAAAGCCTCAGCGGGAATTTCTGCTGCTACTTCACCCTGAAAGAGAATCCGCACAATCGGATCGCCGATAACTGTACCAGCGACAACAGCTTGAAGTCCCCACCGATGGAAAATGTCGATTAATTCTTGTTCGCGTCCTTTATGAGCAACAAACAGCATTCGTTCTTGAGATTCCGAAAGCAGATATTCATAAGGAACCATCCCCCTTTCTCTTGCGGGAATTTTATCTAAATCTAGTTCAATTCCCACACCGCCTTTTGCTGCCATCTCTGAAGTAGAACAGGTGATACCGGCTGCTCCCATATCTTGGGCGGCGACAACTGCACCTGTCTTAAACGCTTCCAGACAAGCTTCAATTAACGACTTTTCCAAAAATGGATCGCCCACTTGCACAGCAGGGCGATCGTCTATGGATTGATCGCTCAATTCTGCACTAGCAAAACTCGCGCCTCCCATGCCGTCGCGCCCAGTGGTGGAACCAACATACAGCACGGGGTTGCCTAAACCAGATGCTCCAGATTTGACGATTTCTGAAGTTTCCATCAACCCCAATGCCATAACATTCACTAGAGGATTTCCAGAGTAAGCAGAGTCAAAGTAAACTTCGCCGCCAACGGTGGGTACTCCCACACAGTTACCATAATGAGAGATTCCTGCCACCACACCGCTAAACAGTCGTTGGGTTTTGGGATCTTCTAAGGAACCAAAGCGTAACGAGTTTAATAGGGCAATAGGACGCGCACCCATTGTAAAAATATCTCTGAGAATACCTCCGACTCCCGTTGCCGCTCCTTGAAAAGGTTCGACCGCTGAGGGGTGGTTGTGGGATTCAATTTTAAAAGCTAGTTGGAGTCCATCACCCAAGTCTACAACACCAGCATTTTCACCAGGCCCTACGAGGATGCGGGGGCCGTCGGTGGGAAATTGTTTGAGTAGGGGTCGAGAATTTTTATAACAGCAATGCTCAGACCACATCACGCCAAACATTCCCAGTTCAGCTTTGTTGGGATGACGGCCTAGCCGACGGACAATTTCTGCGTATTCTTCTGGTTTAAGACCTTCAGCAGCAATTTCTTGGGGGGAAAAGGCTGGTTTTGAGGTTGCAGTCATGGAAGTAATGCACTCTGGGGGGACAGAGCATTATTCTATCGATTTACTTGCCCTGTAAGTGCAGTTCTTAATTGAAGCGCGATCGCTCTTCAATTAAACTTTAACTAAATACCTGTATTTCCATTTTGGTAAATATTGGCAGTAGATGCCTGTGCAGCCTTTATTACAAGCAAACTTGTTTCTTGGATGGAAGAGTAGTACAACCCCAGAATGCACTCAACAGGATTATTCCGACCATGAACTAGACAAAATGAAGATCATTAGCACACAAAATGCTTTAGTCTGTAAAGATAACTTTATTTTTTAATCTTGATGAAATTTCTAGCTCCTTTACTTACGTGAGTCTAGTTTCACTCAGAGATTATTCGGGTATATGCAGTTTAGATGTAACAATCAAGTGACGAGAATCACACATATCGATGATTAGGATCGTCTCCCAGCGATTAGTAACTAGGCATAATTAATGACAACTGAACTCTAGCCGAGTCATTAATAGGGAACACACTTAATAGCCGACAGCCTTAATCAAGGACTGTCGGTTTTTTGTATCTATAATTATTGTCCTTGTCTTTGGAGCAATGCCCCTCAAGAGTCCTGAGTAATGAGTGCTGAGTGCTGAGTAGGGAATCAACTCGGAACTTGGAACGGGCTAAACGCCTCGTAACCTCTAACGGAACTGTTTTGCCCCACACCTATAAAATTTCCCCACAACTGGTTGGTAACTTGACAGAGATTTTGCCACAGCCACTACCAAATGTGGGGAAGGTATGATCAAATTGGGGATTTTATGCCTATCGAGTGCTAATACCTCGCACTCACTTCAGT
>NZ_JADEXF010000807.1 GCF_015207245.1 Nostoc cf. edaphicum LEGE 07299 | reverse complement strand
ATATTTATACAGCATTAAATAAGGTATATAAAATTTAATTTCTGGCAGTTTTAACTAAAAAAATACAACAGCAAATTCGGTTTTTTACTCCTAGACTCCTAATACTTTAAAGGTAGATAGCCTATCCGAAAAGTGTTTCTGAGGAGTAAAAAATGGAAGAGCAATATACTAATATTTAATTTTATGTTATTACAATTTTGGCAAATTTTGTTTAAAAAATCTCAGTTTTCCTCCCATTCAACGGTTGATTTACGCCAATGTCACGATGATGGATGAATATCTGTCAGGGATAATGTATGTCATTTATGGTAACGTATCACCAAAAAAAGCGATGCCTACTGCAACCCGCTCGCGTAGCGTCTCCGACAGGAGAAGCGGGAACGCTAAAATTGAAGGGTAGTTGGATATTTATTTTTTTTCTACTCTTTAAGCAGAAGTCATAGTAACAATTGCCACTATGACTTCTGCTGCGGTTAAGTATTTCTGAGTTTTGATTTAAATCCGCAACTAAACCTTTGCTTCCAAAGATTTGAGTAACTCGGTATTCACACCTGATTCACGAGTCAGGGCAATTTTGCCAGTGCGGGCAATTTCTTTCAAACCAAATTTTTGTAATACTTGCACGATCGCTACCATTTTACCTGGATCTCCCACAACTTCTAAGGTGAGAGAATCTTCCGCCACATCCACGACTCGCGCCCGGAAAATCTGAGACAATTCGATTACTTCTGAGCGATTGCTGCTACTAGCATTCACCTTCAAAAGCATCAATTCCCTTTCTACACAAGGGGTTTCGGTAATATCCTGGACTTTTAGGACATTGACTAACTTATACAGTTGTTTGGTGAGTTGCTCGATCACGCGATCATCGCCAGGGACAACCATTGTAATTCGGGAGACTCCTCCTTGTTCAGCAGGGCCAACAGCAAGGCTTTCAATATTAAAGCCGCGACGCGCAAATAAACCAGAAATGCGGGAAAGAACACCCGCCTCATCTTCTACGAGAACTGAAAGGGTATGTTTCATCTTCGCCAACAGAGGCTAGAGCAGGAATTGAGTAACGCAGACACTAGCTAAGGGCAACGCTAGACCTACTACCGCACTAAATTTTCAGTGCGACCTCCTATTGTAAACTTAAGCGTTGCACTCATTGCATTCTCTATCGAGAAATTGTCTAGAAATCATACTGCAAGCAAGAATTTCATTGAATATATCTTTTTATTGGCAGATGCAGCATTTGTTGTAAATCTTTTATACTCAGATTTTATAAGCCTCTAATAGGAGAAAAGTTTTATGGGTTGGTTAAAAAGATTGTTTGGAATGGAAAAACCTGAAAATGCAGAAGTAAATCCCGCTGCACAGGCTGTACAGCAAGCTCCCAGTGCTAATATTGCTACTGCTACGCAACCGATACCCCCAGAACGGCTGGGATTAAGCGGAGAATATGACCAAAGTGGTTTAGCGAAGCGGGTAGCGTTGGCATTCGATCAAGACCCCCAACTCGACGATGTTAATACCCTTTGGGTGGCTCAGACGGGTAGCACTGTGGTGTTGAAAGGTAAAGTCCCCAGTCAAGAAATTCTCAATAAGATGGTTTCTGTGGCGCGTTCTGTGAATGGTACTACAGATGTTGACACTAACCAAGCGACGATTGGCTAGTTAAGCTAAAACACATCTAAATTACATAATCACCCGTGAATGTCGTCCTTTGTCCTTAGTCATTAGTCATTTGTATTTACAAAGGACAAGGGACAAATGACTAATGACAGTCTCCACCAGATAATGTGCAACTTGAATGCACACCAGCTTAACGGCATAACAGCGCCATTGCCCAATTAGCACTCAAACTGGATGGAAGTAGAAGGCAGCACCCAGTACAGCATAGGTTGCTAGCAGCAACATCCCCTCTAACCAGTTAGAGCGGCCATCCAAACTAATTAAGTTGGCAATGACGACTGCAATGATCACTGCAACAACCTCAAACAAGTTAAAGTTTAAATCCATTGGTTGTCCAATTACCTGCCCAACTAGCACAAGGAGCGGCGCAACCAACAAAGCAACTAGTAGACTCGATCCCATTGCTACAGATACTGCCAAATCCATATTGTTCTTAATCGCTACTCGGACAGCAGTTACATATTCGGCTGCACCTCCAACTAGTGGTAACAAAATTACTCCGGTAAACAAAGGTGTCAATCCTAGTCCTTTTGTTGCCTCTTCAACTGCACCGACAAAAATCTCAGACACGAACGCTATACCAATTGTTGCCACAAGCAAAACACCAACCCAAAGGCTCAAGTTTGGCTTTGAATGTTTATCTTGCTCTGTGGTGGCCTCCTCTTCAGAAACACCTTCTAGTTCTACAACCCCAACATCGTAGAGGTAGCTGTGAGTCTTCAAGGAGAATAACAGCGTAAAACCATAAACTACAATTAAAATGACTGCTACAAAAATCGACAGATTAGTAATAGCGCTTTGCTCGACGACATTAGATGTAGTGATCACCATTGCAGGCACTACAATTGCAGTTACTGCTAGTGTCATTGTCGAGCCATTGACTCGCGCTGCCATTGGCTGAAAAGTCTGCTCCTTATAGCGTAACCCTCCTAACAACATAGATAGCCCCATTACCAGCAGTAAATTACTGATAATTGTCCCAGTAATGCTAGCTTTAACAATATCTACCAAGCCTGCTTTGAGAGCTACTAAAGCAATAATTAGCTCAGTTGCATTACCGAAGACTGCATTTAACAAGCCTCCTATAGAAGGGCCTAAAACTACAGCAATTTCTTCTGTCGCCTGACTCAGCCAAACTGCTAACGGAATAATTGCAACTGCTGAAAGTCCAAATACTATTAATGCATCCCATTCTAATTTTTCTGCCACAATGGCAATAGGAACGAAAACTAGCAAACCTATTGAAATTAGGTTTTTAGTTTGTATATTTTTGAGTGCGGTTGGCATGAGTATATAAATCTAGTAATGATAACAATCGTTTAGTTCATTGAAATAATTGCACAATAGAAGCAATTTTCCTTGTCTGTAACACTTTCTAAAGAACTTACAGTAGATAAATTTCC
>NZ_JADEXF010000806.1 GCF_015207245.1 Nostoc cf. edaphicum LEGE 07299 | reverse complement strand
CGATAAATCAAAGTCTTTGGGAAGCCAGCGTTCAACATAACTACCTGCTTGAGCGAGTTTTTGCACGACTGTCTGTACTGCGGCTCGAATTTCCGCAGCAACCGGAACTTCTACCCATTCATCAATCCAAGCAATTTTAAGATCCTGCAAAGACTTGCCTGATGGAGTATCAAGGGGAATCGGTGGCACATCTGGGCGACGTAGATCCGCACCAGCGATGAGTGAGAAACAAAGGCGAATATCTTCGAGCGATCGCGCAAAACAACCAATAGTCAACATTTGTCGCAAGCATAGCGGCATTCCCGGTACTTCAGGGATACTTCCGGCGGTGGAAATACGGCGATCTGTTGGCTTTAAGCCATACACGCCGCAGAAAGTTGCAGGTTGGCGCACGGAACCCGCAATATCGTTGCCTATATCTAATGCTGAAAGTCCGGCTGCAACAGCAGCAGCACTACCTCCAGAACTGCCACCTGCCGTATAGTCGAGATTCCAGGGATTATTTACCCGTGGAAACAGAGAATTTGTACTTTGAAAATCACCAGCCAGTTCTGCCATGTTCGTTTTCCCCAGGATAACGGCTCCTGCTGACCGTAGCCTTGCGACAACGGTGGCATCCTGTTGAGGAATGTAGTCCTTGAGGGGAATATAACCCGCTGTGGTACGTAGTCCTACTGTTTCAAAGATATCTTTGATTGTGATCGGGACACCGTGCAGAGCGCCCCAGTATTCTCCTCTAGCTAGGGCTTCATCTGCAAGCTTTGCTCTGGCACGAGCATTGTCTTCGTCTAAGGTGCAAATTGCATTCAGCTTTGAGTTGTGTTTAGAAATCTGCGCCAGGTAAGCATCGAAGACTTCGACAGCAGAGACTTGGCGATCGCAAATCATCTGAGCAAGTTGATGAGCGGGTAGAAAAACTAAGTCACTCATAGGTCGATTTCACCCCATTCTCGTGCAACTGCAATATCCCATAAATGAGTAGCCGGTAGAAAAACTAAGTCACTCATAGGTCGATTTCACCCCATTGGTCAGATTCTAAGGATCAAGTTAATTATATTTATTAAGGGGTTATAAGCTTTAAAACTCCAGGTCTAATTGGGTGTTAGCGATCGCTATCAGCAAAATAGCTCAACTACTGCCGGTTTAGTCACTTTCCCCATCGCGTTGCGAGGTAATTCTTCAACTATCAAAATTTGGGTTGGCACTTTATAAACCGCCAATCGCTCTTTTGCCCAACTCCTGAAAGCTTCTAAGGTTAAAGGTTGTGAGCCTTGCAATACTAACGCGGCACACACCCGTTCACCCCATTCTAAATCGGCAACCCCAACCACTGCACATTCCTGAATATCTGGATGCGATCGCAATACTTCTTCAATTTCTAAAGCCGAAACTTTATACCCTCCGGTTTTGATAATATCCACACTCATCCGTCCCAGAATGCGGTAGTTGCCGTTCTCAACTACGGCGGTGTCTCCAGTACGGAACCAGCCATCTTGGAAGGCTTTGGCAGTTGCTTCGGGGTTTTGCCAATATTCTAGAAACACTCCAGGGCCTTTAACTTGGATTTCTCCTGGTGTTCCGGCTGGAACTAACTCTCCGTTCTCATCTACTAATCTCACTTCAACTTGAGGTAAAGGCTTCCCCACATATCCAGACAATCGTTTACCGTGTAAAGGGTTCGATAGCGCCATGCCGATTTCAGTCATGCCATAGCGCTCAAGCAGAAAATGGCCGCTGATGCTCTGCCACTTTTCTAAAACTTGAACTGGTAACGCTGCCGAGCCAGAAACCATCAGGCGCATTTTAGCACAGCCTTCTGACATAGTTTTTTGACGTTCTTTAGAGGCAGTTTCCCAAGCAGCAATGAGTTTTACATAAATTGTTGGTACTGCCATAAATAAGGTTAAGTCACCGTCACAAATTCGCTTCCAAACGGTTTCGGCATTAAATTTGCTCAATATATGGCACTCTGCCCCAGCCCATAAAGCACAAGTCAGTACGTTAATAATCCCATGAATATGATGTAGTGGCAGGATATGTAAAATGCGATCGCTAGATGTCCATTCCCAAGCGGTGATTAAGCTAGTCACTTGCGCTTGAATATTTTGGTGAGTTGTAACTACACCCTTGGGTTTACCTGTTGTACCACTGGTGTAGAGAATTAAGGCGCGTCTAGTGATATCTATTTCTGGGAGGCGACTAATATTAGATGGGAGCGTTTCTGAGGTGAGGATAAATCGCAAATTGTGTTCTTGGGCGAGCGATGCCTGCGGCGGTAAACTACGCAGTATACTCTCAAAATCAGGATGAGCAATAATAATCGATGCTCCAGAATTAGTAATTACATACTCCAATTCTGGACGTGGATGAGAAATACACAGAGGTACAGCTATACCACCAGCCCGCCAAATTCCCCATTGAGTGGCTACATATTCAAACCCAGGCGGAATGAGAAAGGCAACTCGCTGCTCTTGTAAATCTTCTGCATTTTGAAGAAGACCTGTTGCTATTTGACTAGAAGTGTGGAGCAAATCCCGATAGGTAAATGCTCCGTCCGTTGTCAAAATTGCTGTTTTTTCGTTGTGTTCTTCAGCACGAATAATCAATGGCAAATTCACGTTTTTTTACCTATTTAGGGTTGATTCAGTCTAGTTAATGAAAGTATATATAAATCTGATTTGCTCTGAACTGACAGCCTTACAGCAGATTGCAAGTTAATGAAGTATAAAAATACCCTTCCCTAACCCTCCCCTTATAAAGGGGAGGGAACAAAATTTCCTATTTCCCCCCAATATATCGAGGGGATTAAGGGGGGTAATGAGATGCTAAATTCTGAACACGGTGGAATAATTTTCTCTACCTGGAATAATTTCCAGCATTACATTAAGCTCAAACTACTCTTTATACGACTCCAAAATTCCACTGCGAATCATTAGTTGTGGCCAAAACAACACAAAAAATACCATCCACGTTCCTATTGGGATGGAAACGAGAACTGTTATCCAGATAGTTTTAAATAGTAACCAGCTACCACCAATCAGTGTTACACCCGTGAGAACTATAGACCAGGGTTGACACCACCAGGG
>NZ_JADEXF010000805.1 GCF_015207245.1 Nostoc cf. edaphicum LEGE 07299 | reverse complement strand
TGTTCTAAAGCATATAAATAAATGAAGTTGCGTAATATATGACGTTCGATTGATTGAATAAAAGCAACACCACTACTTTCTAGACGTTTAAATAAATTAGTGCGAGAAAAACCCATTAACCTCCTACCGCCACGAAATAAGCTATTAAGAAAGCGTTGTTCGGTGTCTGTAGGCGGCTGTTTGTGTTTAGCAATAACGTAATTTCCTAGCCCATAGCGAGGTAAATTAAGTTGATTAATTACTTCTACTACTAACTCAGAGTAAAGGCGAGAATAAAAGTCTGTGTTAGAACCTTCTAAAGGAAACTTGAGACTCCGAGGTAGACGCTGGGGAAAATAAGAACGTGTCCCATCAGCAAATTCTAAATATTTCCGCCCTGTTTTATCTGTGTGGGCATAATTATCTTTAATAAAAGAGCGAGTGCGTCGTACCATGTAACGCTTCATCAATTCTCGCCAGTCATCAGGGTGTTCGCTTTTCTCAAAAGCAGCTAAAGAACGCACAGAACATTGATGCTTTCTAATAAACTCTAGTTCTCCTATAGAACTGCCACCAAGTTCATTAATTAAAGCTTCTGGTCTTAATCCCAAATCTTGGTCTTCTGGCACAAATAGCCGCAGTTGCGCGGAAAGGTCAAGATAACTTTTATTGTAAGGAGTCGCAGATAATAAAATACATTTACTTTCGTTAGTAGCAATATATTCTGTAATTGCTCGATAACGTTTGCCTTCGCGGTTCCGTAAGTTGTGACTTTCATCAATTAACACAACTCGATAACGCCGGAGTTTTGGTAACTTATTTTGTACTTGACTAATTGGCATCACTTCGGCAAGTAGCCGATAGTTATTTACATATTCTTGCCACATTGACACCAAGTTTTTTGGGCAAATAATCAGTGTTTCTAAAAAACAATCTTCTTGTAAAATCTTGGCAAGGGCAGTTCCAACTAAAGTTTTGCCCAAACCGACCACATCACCCACTAATACACCGCCACGCCTTGTTACATGACGTGCTGCTAGCTGTACGGCGGCTTTTTGGAAATCAAATAAATTGTTAAATTCGCGGGGGATGCGGAATTCTGAAAGTCCGGCGATCGCTTCATGGGATAAGTGGTAAGCTATCTTCAGGTAGATGTAGTAAGGTGAAACTAGCTCTTGCCTAGCCCAGCTTTGGTCGATAATTTCCGCCAATTCTTGGGAAATATCTACACAACCGTAATCTTGCCAGCGATCGCTAAACCACTTTTGCAGTTTATTACACGCATCGTGGTCTAAAATATCAACATTTAATTCCCCTTGTTTCGCAAGTCCCGGAAGGGTTAAATTACTACTACCCAAAAATCCCACTGTGGGAGTGTTAGGGTCATGGCGATGTACAAGATATAACTTGGCATGGAGAGAATGGCGCAAAAACAGTTTAATAACTAGTTTCTGAGTTTTTAGCTGATGACTTAACCGCCGTAACCCCGCCTCATCCTGATTAGTCGGCGCACCGATAGTCAACTGCTGGCGAAATTCCGCCGCCATCCGTTTTTTAAACCGCACAATGCTACTGTTGTCAATGCGTCCATCACTACTAACAAGGCTAAATGCTGCATGAACTTCATCGCTCGGTAAGCTCTGCATCCCAATTAGTAAACGACAACAAGCATTTTCACTACCAACATACTGTTCGATTAAATCATCAATTCTTCGCCAACCTCTGAGGTTGAAGTAGCCAACGCAAAAATCTGCCCGATAGGAGATTTTGAGGGTTTCTCGTAAAATGGGTAGCAGTTGCAAATCAATGTTGTCAAAAATCCGGGGCATTATTTAAAACTCTATAAATATTTCGTACATCTGTTATATAAGTAAAAATTTTTTCCAGCCAGATAGGGGCAATTGATGAATTGCCCCTACCGTAAAATCAGCTATTGTTTGCGTCTGGAACAAAACAAGGCGGGGAAAGATTTGATGTTCAATCCCCAGAAACAGGAAACGATGTAATTGTCAAATTATTGCAATTGGTGAAGAGTGAGTAGAAATAGCGATCGCTAATCAATACTTTTCGGATAAATCTAACAATCTCTCTTTTGGTCTGGGTAAAGGTTAAAGGGTAAGGGGTAAAGGTAAATATCAAACCCTTTCCCTTTCCCCTTTCCCCCTTAACCGAAAAGTATTGGATCGCTAATATTCTCATAAAAATAACCCCTGTTATAGGGGTTATTTTGAGATAATACTGTTGATGAGTAAACTAAACCACAGCAGATACTTGCTGTTTAAAGAAAGCTTGCAATACTCTCTCTGCTATTTGATGACTAGTTAAACCTAGTTCTGTTTTAGATTCATTGGGTTCAGCATGATCTACCAATACATCTGGTACACCAAATCGCTTGACAGGAACGAGAATATCTGCATCTATTAAAGCCTCGGCGAGCGCAGAACCAAAGCCACCCATAACACAGCCTTCTTCTAAGGTGACAACACGGCCGATTTTCTTCGCTAAAGGTAAAATCAACTCGGTATCCAACGGCTTAACGAAACGGGCATTGATTACAGTTGCTTCAATGCCGTGTTCGCTGAGAATTTCAGCAGCTTGCATTCCTGGATAGACCATTGTGCCATAAGCAACAATTAACACATCATCGCCTGTACGCAGAATCTCGCCTTTGCCGATTTCCAAAGGTTCCCAACCTTCCTCCATCAAGGGAACGCCGTAACCATTGCCACGAGGGTAGCGCATTGCGATCGGGCTGCTGGTATGCTCAACACCAGTTACTATCATGCTTTGCAGTTCTGCCTCGTCTTTGGGTGCCATGATTACCATGTTGGGAATGCAACGCAGATAGGCAATGTCGTACATACCTTGGTGGGTGGGGCCATCAGCACCGACGATTCCGGCCCGATCCAAGCAGAAGAATACTGGCAGATTTTGGATGCAGACATCATGAATTATTTGGTCGTAGGCGCGTTGTAAAAAGGTGGAATAAATAGCCGCAACGGGGCGCATCCCTTCGCTTGCAAGTCCTGCTGCTAAGGTAATTGCGTGTTGTTCCGCAATGCCGACATCTATATATTGATTCGGCAGTTTTGCTTGAAGTTTATCTAAACC
>NZ_JADEXF010000004.1 GCF_015207245.1 Nostoc cf. edaphicum LEGE 07299 | reverse complement strand
GTATATTTTGTTGGGTCAGTTGTTTTTGCAACCTTCGGATAGTCAAGTTATTTTCTACACGGGCAAAAACCTCTTCTTCACTAAAAGGTTTGGTAATATAATCTACCCCTCCAACTGCAAAAGCTTTAACTTTGTCAAAAACTTCATCCAAGGCGCTAATAAAAATCACCGGAATGTCGCGGGTTTTCTCTAAGGCTTTCAAATGTTGACAGACTTCATAGCCATTCATTTCTGGCATCATAATATCAAGCAATATTAAATCAGGCGGTGCAGCTTGTGCTGTTTTCAAAGCTGTTTGCCCGTTAATAACTCTCCGAATTTCATACCCAACCTGAGTTAGCATAGCGGATAAAAGCCGCAGATTATCAGGTGTATCATCAACAACAAGAATATTTGCTTTTGTTAGCTGAACTTGATGGTTATCCATATTTATTAGAACTAATTTTTTAAAAAAGAATTCAGGAGTCATAAATCAGAATTGAATTAGAGTCCGACTGGTGAATGAATGGGTTTAAGATCCCCACCAAATCTTTTGGTGCATTCACGACATAAAGATTTAGTGATGTTTGATTAGTGATAGCTCTCATATCAACTCTGGCTAATTAGTTATGATTTCCCTAGTCATTGCACCCCACACGCCAGATGCGTTTAATAAGTAATTAAGCGGACATCATATCAATCCCCCACTTTGTTTTTCTGACTCCTAAATTCTGACTTCTGACTTCTAATTTCTGACTTCTGATTTCTGATTCAAAAATCATTTTTTACGACTGTGTTAAATCAATAACTTTATCAATGCGAAAGTTATTAACCCAATCAGACAGAGTGTTTGTCAAAAGAGCAGATTCTTCAGGAATTTGCTCAAGCAAGCTAAAAATGAGCTTTTCATCAGTACACAGTGCCGCTTGGTGTAGCTGTGCTACCCACTCAGTGGGCATCTGAGCCAGCATCTCTTCTAATGATAAAAGTTTAAGGTCGGAATTTTCGGCAAATTCGTCTTTTTGAAGGGGTTTCTCTTCATATACATAACGCACCCCTAAATATTTAGACATCATATTCAAGATTACTTCTTCTCGGAACGGCTTACGCACAAAATCGTTGCAGCCTGCCGATAAAACCACAAAGCGTTCCTCATCAAAAGCACTAGCAGTTAGGGCAATAATGACAGTAGCTTGACCCTTTAAAGTAGCTCTAATTTGTTTAGTAGCTTCATACCCATCCATTACAGGCATCCGCATATCCATCCAAATCAATTGCGGTTCCCAGGTTTCCCAAAGAGTCACCCCTTCTTGGCCATTCTCAGCGTGACGTACCTCGAAGCCAAGGGATACTAGCATCTTAACTAGGAGTTCGCGGTTTTCCCATTTATCTTCAACTACTAAGATTCGGTATTTTGGTTGATTAGGCTCTAAACCAATAACTCGTCGTTTTAGCTGTCGAATTGGAGCTTCAGCTACTTCTGCTAGACTAATTTGGAGATCAAAAGAAAAAATCGTTCCTTGACCCAAAGTACTGCTAACAGTAATACTTCCTCCCATTAGATGCACGAATTGCTGGCTAATAGTTAGACCTAAACCTGTTCCTTGCTGAGATTTTTGACCTGCTTCTGTTTGGACAAAGGGCTTAAATAACTTTTCAATTTCGGCAGATGCAATCCCTGTCCCGGTATCTTCAACTTCAAAATGAAGCCAGAAGAATGAAGGGTGGGAGTTTTTTATTACTTGTGTGCCTTCTTGTTGCTGTAGTTTACTTTCTTCCTTCATCCTGACTCGCAAACTCACGCCACCTTCTTGAGTAAATTTGATAGCATTACCAAGGAGGTTAATTAAGATTTGACGTAATTTACTTTCATCTGTATGCACATATCTAGGAACTTCAGGTCTACGCTCAAACATCAACTGTAAACCTTTGGATTCAGCTTTAATTTGAAACATCTCTTCAAGGGAATCAAGTAGAGTGTACAAATCAAAGCTATTGTTGTTCAGTGTTGTTAAACCCGCCTCAATTTTGGACATTGACAACACATCATTAATCAAGGTAAGCAAATGTTCTCCACTGCGACTGATAATTTCTAAATGTTCTAACTGAGAAGCATTGATATAAGAATCGCGCATCATTAGCTGAGTAAAGCCAATGATGCTGTTAAGAGGAGTACGAAGTTCGTGACTCATATTTGCGAGAAATTCGCTTTTGGCACGGTTAGCAGTTTCGGCTTCTTTAGCTTTTAATTCTAATCTATGGCTGTAATTCTCTAACTGTTCGCCAGAGATTTTTAACTGTCGCGTTAGCCAAGACACTCCAATCAATAGAAATCCCATTGATAAGAATCCCACTAGCATCATCGTCCCTGCTAATCGCCGAGCCGGCGCAAAGGCTTCTTCTTGGTTCATCTCCACCATTAAGGCTAGGTCTTGGTCATTGAGCCAGTGATATACCCCAATTACTAATACTCCAGCATAGTTTGGATAAAGTCCTTGGCCACTAATTCCACCCATTGCTGCATCAATACCTTGGCTGCTAACTCCTTGAGAAAAGTCTGGTGTTTTATCTTTATCTTTGGAAATAAAAGCGTTTTTAGTTACTAAAGAACCAACTAAATAAGTTTCGCCACTCTTACCTAAGCCTGTACGTTCTCGCACAATTTGATCTATTCTGTCTAAATTCAAATCAGCTAAAAGAACACCTTGGCGCACCTTGGCAGCATCACGTAGAGGCGTTGCAAAAGTAACTGATGGCTTGCGAGTAATCGGTGAGACATAGAAGATGGGGGCAAAAGAATCTCCTGGTTGAATTTGTTCAATATAAGTGATATTAGCTGAAATTTCATATTGACCTTCACGCTGCTTGTTAGTAGATAAAATAATCCGATTACTACGATCAAGAATAGAAATTTCTCCCAGACTTGGCTTAATTTTAGCCATATTTTCGAGGTAATCAGAGAGAACTTTGTAAGCTTTACGATAATTTGCGTCAGAGGCTTTGGAATTTAAAAGTATTTGAAAATTATTTTGTACGTCTGGAAACTGAGTGACTAAGAGAAAGTCTCGTTGTTGGTCTTCAAACCAACGGGTAATTTCTTCCTCTTTCAGAGTAGCAGCAGCATTGAGTCGTTCAAAAGCAGCTTGCTTCAAAGCTTCCCTCGCATTCAGGAAAGCAAAGCCTCCAACGACACCTACAGTTACCAATGATAGGAATAAGAAGGAACTGGCAACTTTAATAGTTAGGTGCTGATTCCAGAAGTTCATATATTTACAAGTTGTTTCTTATTCTAAAGATATTTATATTTTTTCTGATTCATGCAGATAGGCTATTCCTTTAGTTAATATAAATAATTATTGATTACCATTGAGCAAAAATTTGTTTAATCTGCTTAATTGCTTCATCAGTTGCTTGCTCTGAAGAAATTTTATCTACAATTATTCGATTAAGAGTTTTTCCCCAGATATTCTCCTCTAACACTACGCTGTATGCCGGGTTTTGGACATAATAAAACAACCGTGTTGAACCTTCCGTCACTGTCTTTACCGCAGTTGAAACGTGTGGGTCAGCTAGGTTTTTCCAAAATGGGTCTTGCCAAAGCGTCTTGATGATAGGTAAATTACAGCCTCCAGCAGCTTTCAGATACTTACCTATCACCTGTGATTGAGTGAGATATGCAAGAAAATCCAAAGCTTTTTTCTGCTGCTGGGAATCGGCGAACAAAACTGCTTGCCGAAGTGTGAGTAGATAACGCATTGGCTTGCCGTTGGGTTTGTTGGGAAATTTTAAAATACCAAGCTTATGGCGATAGGTGTCGGGATCTTGGCGCACAGAGCAAGGAATTGAGAGGGTGTTGTTAGGAGTCATCATCACCACACGGTTGAGCAAGCTGCGATTATTATCTGGATTTAACCAATTGAGTGCATCTGGTGGCACATAACCTTGTTGGTAAAATTTGGTATACCAATCTAATGCCTGGACAATTTTTTGTCTGACCTTTGGCTCGTCGATCAGGAGTTTACCTTCTGAGTCGAGAATTTGCACATCGTATGCTTCTAAAATATGCTCAAAAAAGATGTAGGTATCTGAAGCTCCAGTAGAAAAAGGAAAACCTAACCCATAAATATTTGGTTTTTGCTGTTTTGCCCGCGCATCGTTTTGCACTTGTTTCCAAAACTGCCAAAACCCGTCCCAATCTTTGGGGATATCGCTTTCACTGCGACCTATTTGCTTTAGCAAATCTCGCCAGTAGAAAATATGAACCGTTGCCTGATTAATTGGAACTGCATAGTAACTTCGCTTTTTTGCAGCATTATTATAATAATTAACAGCTTGCAGGGCATATTCAGGATAAAGATTCTTGACTGGCTCAATTACATCCGTTACATCCGCCAGTTTATCTTCCCAAGCCAAATGCGGATTCAACGCTCTCTCAGCGCCGTAACTCATCATGATATCGGGTGGATTACCCGTCTGAATGGCTCTACGCGCCTTCTGAGGTAACTCATCACCCATATAGAAAGAAAGCTTGACTTGATTACCAGTTTGTTTTTCCCAGTTGCTTACCAATTGCTGGATTGCTTCATCTTCATCGACAGTAAATCCTTTATCCCACCAAATCTTTAAAACTCTGTTGTCAGTAGGGGAATGGGTGACTGAAGATTGTTTTAATTTCGGGGTGTTAGTACAAGCAATAATTATCAAACTCAGTGTCAATACAATGAACACATATCTGCGATAATAGTGATATTGTGCCCAATTCTGAGAGCCTTTAGCAATTTGACTAGCTTTTGTTTTAAATGTCATCTTTGTAAAAGCTTACTGCCATTGGTCAAAAATTTGCTTAATTCGTGCGATCGCTTCATCAGCTGCTTGCTCTGGAGAAATTTTATCTACAACAATCTGATTGATCGCCTTCCCCCAAACATTATCTTTTAAAACTCGGCTATAAGCTGGGTTTTGGACAATATAAAATGGGCGCGTTGAACCTTCGATTAATGTCTTAGCAGCAGTTGAGATGTGTGGATCATCTAGGTTTGTCCAAAAAGGATCTTTCCAATTTGGTTTCATCACTGGTAAATACCGACCTCCAGCAGCTTTAATGTAGTTTCCTATCGTTGATGGTTGAACTAAATACCTGAAAAACTCCTTGGCTGTCTTCTGGTTGTCAGACTCAGCAAACAAAATTGCGGCATTAACTGCGACTAAGTAGCGCATAGGCTGTCCATTAGGTTTGTTGGGAAATGGTATAGTGCCAAGCTGATGACGATAAATCTCAGGGTTTTGACGCACAGCCGCCGGAATTGAAAGAGTGGTGTTGGGTGTCATCACTACAGCGTGGTTGAGCAAGCTGCGGTTATTATCTGGATTTAACCAATTGACTGCATCCGGTGGAACGTAGTTTTGCTGGTAAAATTTGGCATACCAATCTAAGCTTTTAACAATTGAGCCTCGCACATTGGGGTCATCGAAGCGAAGCTGACCTTTAAAGTCTAAAATTTGGACATTGTATGCTTCTAAAATCTGCTCAAATATGTAATAAGTATCCGCAGAAGCAACGGAGTAAGGAAAACCTAACCCGTAAATTTTTGGATTTTGATTCTGTTTTGACTGTACTTGTAAATCATCTTGCACTTGTTTCCAAAATTTCCAAAAAGCATCCCAATCTTTAGGGATATCTATTTGACTCCGACCAACTTGCTTTAATAAATCGTGCCAATAGTGAATATGAATTGTTAACTGATTAATTGGGACTGCATAATAGCTACGATTTTTAGCAACATTGTTATAAAAATGAACAGCTTCAAGTACACTTTCAGAATAAAGACTTTTGATCGGCTCAAGAACATCTGAAATATCTGCAAGTTTACCATCCCATGCCAGATGTGGTATCAGTTCCCTCTCAGCACTGCTACTCATCACAATGTCAGGCTGATTGTGCGCCTGAAGCGCTCTGTTAGTCTTCTCGGATAGTTCATCGTTGGTGTAAAAAGTCAGCTTGACTTTTTTACCACTTGCTTTTTCCCAGTTGCTAATCAGCAGCTTGAGCGCCTCATCCTCTTCTAAATTAGAACCTTTATCCCACCAAATCCTTAAATCTGTAGTTTCACTGGATAACTTATTAAGTGGGGAAGGGGAGGATTGATATGTGTTAGTGCAAGCAACAATTATCAAGCAGAGGATTAATGCTATAAGTGCGTAGCCACGGTTGGTTAGTCTTGGTACTACGCTAAAAGCTTCCTTAGCTCTCTGCTGACTCTTCAAGACTTGAGTAATCTGACTGGCTTTTTTTCTGGACACCACACTTCTAGAGCTGATATTTAAACTGAATAGATATACTCAATTTAAGGCTTTTTGTCGCTCTCTCAATAATTTACAAGCGATCGCTCTTAAAAGAAATGGGTAATTGCTTGCTCCTTGCACGGAACAAAGCGCGTTAGCAAAGCGGGGCAATAGCACATCGCCTCCCTATTTGCACCGATTAGAATAATTATTCTGCCGCGTAGTTTAATAATTCCATTGATGAATCGAATGCGAGGCTTTATATTAAGCACCTCGCATTCTGAAGATTTCTATTTGACTGTGGCGTTGAGGATTAAACAACTAGCAAGTTATTTTGACTTAGTGACACTCCACCAGATAGTTGTGCAAATTGTACCTGAGCAAATCCACCCACACTACCATCTTGGTCAAAATATAGTGCGCCTGTAGTATTGTTATAGATAAATCGCTGATTGCTGGTTGTTGCAGATGTTCCAAGGGTAAAAGAGCTAGCTGAGAGTAAACCTGACGATAACCCGCCACCAAAACCAGCAGCCGATACCTGAATCAGTTCATTAGTCGCGTTGAAGTTATAAATACTATCAATGCCTTCACTGAAACTATTGAAAACAAAGGTATCAGTACCAGATCCTCCATAAAGGTTGTCATTACCTTGGCCACCTTTGAAGGTGTTTTTACCAGAAGCGCCAGAGGCTGTGAGAGTATCATTACCATCGCCTCCATCCAGTAGATTATTGCCTGATGAATAGTCAACAATCAAGCGATCGTCATTAGCACCACCATTGAGCGTGTTATTCCCAGAGACAGTATAAGCTCCGTATGAAGAATATAAGGAGGCTGAACCAGCGGCTGTCAGAGTATCATTGCCATCGCCCCCATTCAGTAGGTTATTGCCTGATGAATAGTTAGTAACTAAGTTATCGTCACCAGCGCCACCATTGAGGGTGTTTTTACCAGAGATAGCATCGAGATAAAAATTGCCTCGGTAGTCGTCGTAGGAGCCAGAGACATTAAGAGAATCATTATCATCACCACCAGAGAGCAAATTATTACCATTTGAATAGTCAGCACTCAAGTAATCCTTACCTGCACCGCCGAGAATCGTGTTATTTCCACGTCCCCCAGCGAGGGTATCGTTGCCATTGCTCCCCACAATCAAATCATCGTAGTTCGTACCTGAGATATTTAATTGTTCGATATTTTTGTAGCTAACCTGATTCGGGCCTGCTGTAATCGAACCAGCATTAGTAGCAGCATTGAATGTCGAAGTGATTCCCTGGCCGATGGAATAGTTATAGAAAGACAACAAATCGTCACCTTTGCCTCCATCTATGGTATCTTTGCCATCGCCTCCGGTGAGTGTATCATTTCCATTGCCCCCTACAATCAAGTCATCGTAGTTTGTACCTGAGATATTTAATCGTTCGATATTCTTGTAGCTAATCCGATTCGTGCCTGATGTAATGGAGCCAGTGTTAGTAACAGCATTGAATGTCGTTGTGATTCCATCACCCCCGCTAGAATTACTGTAATAATTGGCTTCCAATAAATCATCACCTTTTCCGCCATCGATAGTATCATTGCCACTACTACTTCCGTAGAGCGAGATAGTATCGTTGCCGTTACCCCCCACAATCAAGTCATTGTAGACTGTACCTGAGATATGTAATGCATCGATATTCTTATAGTTAATCAGATCCGTGCCCGCCCTAATCGAGCCAGTGTTAGCAGCAGCATTGAACGTCGTTGTGATTCCCCCACTAGGATAGATATACGAAACGCTCAACAAATCGTCACCTGTCCCCCCATCTACTGTTTGAGTCGCTAAGGAAGGTGGAGAAGTATATAGGACGAAAGAGAAGGAATCATTTCCATTCCCTCCATTGAAAATGTTATTACCAAACCGTCCTTGGGCTTTTTTGTCGTCGTAGTAGCCAGAGGCGCTAAGAGAATCATTGCCATCTCCTCCATTGAGGATGTTATCGCCCGTTGAATAGTTAACACTCAATTGATCGTCACCAGCACCACCATCGAGAGTGTTATCACCGGAGGTAAAAGAGGCGGAATAGTCGTAGTCGCGAGAGGCACTAAGAGAATCATTGCCATCTCCTCCATTGAGGATGTTATCGCCTGTTGAATAGTTAGCATCTAATTGATCGTCACCAGCACCACCATTGAGGGTGTTAGTGCCATCTGTCTTAGACGCAGAAAGATTGTCATTGCCATCTTCTCCATTGAGGATGTTATCGCCTGTTGAAGATGTAGCACTAAATTGATCGTTACCAACACCACCGTTAAGGATGTTATCGCTTGTTGAATAATCAACACTCAAGTAATCGTTACCTTCACCGCCAAAAATTGTATCATTGCCATAATTTGAATCGTTGCCACTACTGCCTCCGAAGAGTAAATCGTTGCCATTGCTTCCGACAATAAAATCAGCGTAGGTTGTACCTCTAATTTCTAATTGTTCGATATTGTTGTAGTTAATCCGATTTGTGCCAGCCCGAATTGAGCCAGTGTTAGTAGCAGCATCGAAACTCGAAGTGATTCCTTTAGTAGCACGGGTGTAATATACAGACAAATAATCCTGACCTGTTTCTCCATTTACACTTTGAGTCGTTAAGGAAGAGGGGGAAGTTTTTGAGGCGGACAAATGGAAGTCATCATTACCAGCGCCTCCATTTAGAGTGTTTCTACCCCGGACTTCATCAGCGTAAAAGGAATCATTGCCGTCTTTGCCTGAAACCGTATTGTTGCCAGCAGAATAGCTAATATCAAGGTAGTCATCCCCTGTATCTCCACTGAGGATGTTATTTCCAGAAGAATAGGAAGCATCAAGGGTATCATTTCCCTCATCACCCCGCAGCAGGTTATTACCAGTACCACCACGGAGGGAGTCGTTATCCGTACCGCCACGGAGGGAGTCGTTATCTGTACCACCAAAGAGAGTATCATTGCCTGTACCACCAATGAGGGTATCATTTCCGGCATCACCGCTTAAAAGGTCGTTGCCATTTTTGCCATCGACGATATCATCACCCACTTTAGCGTTAATTGTATCTGCGTCCTGGCTACCCAATAGAGTATCCTTACCGTTGGTTCCAATGATATTTACCATAACTCTTACCTTCCTGAATCGATTTTTTGAGTAATTTCAGCTATTAACTTGTTGTTAATGTTATTTAAGGACACACAGAAATCGCCGAGAGTTAACGCTTTCGACATACTGTTATGTCACCCTTGAGGGTTAGCATTTTCTCGAAGATTTACCCTATTTATGAGCTTGTAAGTAGGACTTATGTAACTGACTTGAAAAGGCAGGAGGCAGGAGATTCAAAGTTAAATTCTTTGCCTATTCCCTATTTCCTTTTTCATTCGTTATTTGTCTACCCGTTAATAATGCTAGTTAAGACTATCTAAGTCTTAGCATTGTACATATTTATGAGCGTGTATTTAGGAAAACAGATGGTTTCACACTTTTTTTATCATTCTCGATCCGCAGATCAACCCAGCCATCACTGACAAAGTGTCGAAAAATCAAGCTTGAATGCCTAAAACCCACACTTCATATTTCTTATCAGAGCGTAGCCCTACTGTCGTAAATATAGAGAATAATTCACTTTCGATAGGGAAATAATTTTTATGCAATTGTTGTGGGCTATTGCCCGTGGGTATGTAGCTTAAAAATAGGGAACATCTAAATAACACTTTGATAACCATATCTGAAGATTTACTGAGATGTCCACACTTAAAGACATATCTTTGCATACTCTTCACATTATTTGCCGATCAGTATAATGTCAGTACTTATCTTTATGTATTCTTCATGTCTTGAAAACCATTAATAATCCAGAATGCAGCAGCTAAACAGCAGCTAAACAGTTGTTTTGTCTGCTCGTGTAGGGTGTCGTCGCCCCTAGTAGACAAGCAAGCTGTAAGAGTTCTTGAAATCTGGGATTATGCTGCGAGGTTCTGACGACGAGTTACAAGAGTTGAAAGCGATCGCTCCAGAGGATTGGCACATTATCAAGAGTTAATTAGGGATAACCTCCACCAAACATACTCCCGTAGCGTAGGCGTAACCTGTCCTAGCGATCGCATCCTTCCTTATGAACTGGTCGAACCGATCCGTTTTTCACGGCTGGGTGCATTGCAAATCCCCATTGCCGAAGGTAGTAGTGGTATCTCTGCACGCGAGGCGAGCTATTCGAGATCGTTATTCGCGTAATGCAGGAACTCTGATGATTTCAAGGATCGTGCGATCGCAAACGAAGAGATCGACAGTACATCACTGCCAACGCAAGGATTCTTTTAGATTAACCACCTTGTATGGTAATTTCTGAGCTTGATAAATAAATGTAAAGAAGAAGTTGGCATTGCATAAACTTTGCTTTCTAGCTTGATGAATTAACTAAGAAACTAAAAAGTCAAAGGTGTAAAAGAATGGTTGTGGATTTTTGCCAACACAGTTTTTAGTAGCAAATAAGATGCGTTTGCTCTATGCTAGTGATAGCTATTTAGGCAGTGTCTAGACTAAGAAACCAGGTATCTGCTCAATAAATCGGGGCGAACTACCAGTTCAGGAACGAGTTTACGCCATTTGCGCCTTGTCACTGAGCGATTTACCCCGGATTATTGAGCGGTTACGAAACCAGTCTAAGTAGATGCTGCATTTATTTGAACTACCTATCTAGGGTTTCTCCCCGCTGGCCTACGGTGTAGACACATCTTTGTATAAAATCAAAATCGTTGAAGATCCCCCTAAGTCCCCCTTAAAAAGGGAAACTTTGAAGGGCTTTTGCCCCACTTTTTAAGGCTACGGTGTATACACAAGTCCTAAAATCCTTGCCTGGTAAGATACAAGCCTTAGTAGGCAAGGTTTTGAACTGAGCAAGCTGATTATCAATAGTGTCAGCTTATTGATAGAGGTTTAACGGAAAATCAAGGATTTTAAAAATAATTTTCCGTTCTTTTGTGTCCATTTGATTCCCAACTCAACTTGTGTATACACGTTAGCTTTTTAAGGGGGGTTAGGGGATCAAAAGCTTGTGAGGCAATGTTAAAAGACTTGTGTGTACACCGTAGCCCCGCTGGCAGGGCTACTCATAGATGACACCTCTTCCAGCCAATATCTCTGAATCAAACTTATAACCGAGGGGATTGATATGGCAGACATTATTGGAGACAACAGCAATAACACTCTAATTGGCACGTTTGAGAATGACGCTATCCTTGGTCAGGGCGGTGATGATAACCTCTTTGGTCGGGGCGGCAATGATGACCTCTTGGGTGGGGCTGGCAATGACTCGCTTAATGGCGAGGACGGTAATGACCTTCTCAATGGTGAGGACGGCGAGAACACCCTGCTTGGTGGGTTCGGCGATGATGTCCTCCTTGGTGGATCTGGTAATGACCTTCTCGATGGCGAGGAGGATAACGATCAACTCCTTGGCAAAGGCGGTGACGACACCCTGCTTGGTGGGTTCGGTAATGATGTTTTCCTTGGTGGATCTGACAATGACCTTCTCGAAGGCGGGGACGGAAATGACCGACTCGCTGGAGAAGACGGTAACGACCAACTCTTTGGCGGAGAAGGGGTTGACACGCTCAATGGCGGGGCTGGCGATGACCAGATTGATGGCGAGGATGGCAATGACAACTTGATTGGTCAGGCTGGCGATGACACCCTCCTTGGCGGGGCTGGCCATGACCGACTAGAAGGAGGGGACGGGGATGATAAAATCTTTGGTGGGACTGGCAATGATACTGCTGACTATTCAAATAGCACTGCCGGTGTCACCGTCAACCTGGCGACTGGAACCGCCAGTGGAGGAGCAGGGAATGATGTCCTGTTTAATATCGAACAAGTCTTTGGTTCTGGTTTCAACGATTCCCTAACTGGCGGGCGCGGTAATGACACCCTCTTTGGTAGAGGTGGCAATGACCTGCTTGATGGTGGAGTTGGCGATGACCTGCTTGATGGCGAGGAAGGCAACGATATTGTCCGTGGTGGGGCTGGCGATGACACCTTGCGTGGTGGGACTGGCAATAACCAACTCTTGGGTGGAGCTGGTGTTGATACTGCTGATTATTTCAGTGCCACTGCCGGAGTCACGATTAACCTTGCCACTGGAACCGCTACAGGGCAGGGCAGGAATGATGTCCTGTTGGAGATTGAAAGAATCGTTGGTTCTAGGTTCAATGACACCATCCTTGGCGGAGCTGGCAATGACTTCTTCCTCAGTGGTGGGGACGGGAATGACTCTGTTAATGGTGAGGCTGGTAATGACCGCCTCTTTGGCGAGAACGGCAATGACACCCTCCTTGGCGGGGCTAACGACGACTTTATCAATGGAGGGTACGGCAATGACTCCCTGCTTGGCGGTAGCGGCATTGACATCCTGCTTGGTGGGGCTGGCAATGACCAACTCTTTGGTGAGGACGGGAGTGACACTCTCATTAGTAGAGAAGGTAATGATACCCTGCTTGGCGGCAGCGGCAATGACATTCTGCTTGGTGGAAGTGACAATGACCAACTCCAAGGTGAAGGCGGGAATGACCAACTCTTTGGTGGAGATGGCGTTGATACTGCTGATTATTTAAATGCCACTGTCGGAGTCACCGTTGACCTTGGCACTGGAACTGCCAGTGGGGGAGATGGGAGTGATGTCCTATTCAATATCGAGCAAGTCTTTGGTTCTAGTTTTAGCGACTCCCTGCTTGGAGGAGGCAGCAGTGATACCCTCTTTGGCAGAGGCGGCAATGACACCTTGTTTGGTGGGGATGGTGATGACTTTCTTGATGGTCAGGAAGGTAATGATCTCGTCTTGGGCGAGGATGGAAATGACAGCCTATTTGGTGGGGCTGGCAATGACCAAATCGAAGGAGGAGAAGGCGATGACACCCTCCGTGGCGGGATCGGCAATGACACTCTCCTTGGAGGGCCTGGAAATGATGTCCTCATAGGCGTTGATACTAACGGTTCTGATTCTCCTGGATTAGGGGAGGTTGATACCCTAACTGGAGGGCCTGGGGAAGATCAGTTCTTACTTGGAGATGCTACTAATGTCTTCTATGACGATAACAACAGTGGAAGTAGTGGTTTGGCAGACTACGCTACCATCAGTGGCTTCAACTCCAACGAAGATAGAATCCAGCTCAAAGGAACACTGGCAGACTATCGCTTGCAGACTGTGGGAGCCGATACAAGGGTATTTTTGGACAACTCAGGAGAGCTAGATGAACTCATTGGTGTTGTGCAAGCGTCGTCTCTGAGGTTTGATAGTGACGACTTCCTGTTCTACGAGAAAGAAGATGCTGGACAAGGGACAAACAACACACTAGCCACTGCTGAGAAGCTAGGTAATTTAACATCAGGTTCAGAAGTTAATACCTCTGCTCAACTGGCAAGACTTCCAGGGAACAATCCTGATTTCGACTTTTTCACATTTTCTTTAGCCAACCCAGGAACTGTGACTATTAGCACGCCGAATTACAGTGGTAACTATCCAGTTCTCGGCCTATTTAATAGTGCTGGTAACTTACAGAGTTCCAGTACTTCTCAATCAATCACCGCTTCACTACGGGCAGGTACTTACTCCATTTCAGTAAGTGATTATGATTACTTCCCTCAAAATGGCGGAACTTTCAGTTCTGGCTTTTTTGACCCTGGTTCTTATACGCTAGGAGTCACTGTAGCCTAAAAACAAATGGTGCTAAGAAAAGCGGAAACAGTTGCCAATTAAGTAGTTTGCATTTGTTTACGTAATTCTTGTCAGTCTACTAATGCAAAACCCTTATTTTGCATTAGTAGACTTTATTTGTGTAGTAGCGAATTATATTCGCCCAATATTTTTAAAACATCCTCATCCTATTCCTTTGCCAATATTCTTGGATATTGTGGAGACTGCCTTCAAGAAATCCAATAGGGTTATTAATTTCATGTGCCACATCTACAACTAAATTGCCCAAGCTTGCCATTTTTTCATTTTATTTTGCACCATTTGTAATTGGGCTTGCTCAAGTTCTTGCAGCGATCGCTTTAGTTGATGAGCATAATTCTGGTATTCTTGATAAAATAAAGGTGAGCATTCTCTAGAGAGATGGCGGCTTGAGCGCATAGAATGAGATAACTTCGGTGCGATCGCAGTCTGAATCGAATCATCAAAATCTTCCATTACTAACGCATAACCATTTTGATACGCCTCCAGACTGTAGGTTTGGACGATCCCAGATGAGTTAAGATTTTTGGCAATTGTGTACTGATTGCGAAACTGCAACAGATCGCTGAAACTGGGATATGAATTTTTTAGCAGTTTAATTACTACAGGTAATGAGTCAGTTTCTCGATACCCTCGATAAACTAGAGTTCTGGAACCATTGTAGATTTCTTCAGTTATGTCCTATCCGGGAATACTGACCATGCTGCTAAACCCTGGTGATTTCTGAATTTATTGTTTCCAAATCAGTAACATCAATTTATATGTATTTTTTAATACAAGCAAATACAAGAAATCATCGCAGTAGATAAAACTGTATTTGATGTCCCAAATTCAAAGGCGAATAGCCGTTCAGAAAAGAGAACATCTTGCTAGAAGAAAGAAAAGTTGTTAGAAAAGCCTTAAATAATACTCAAAGAAGAAACAAAAGGAAAAAGGTGAGAAAAACCCACCTCTTAAGAATCGATATGATAGAAAAGTAAACAAAATTTAAAAAATATTTATCGAATGGTAGATCAATCATCTGGCTTGTCCAAGGTCAAAGACTCAATAACACAAAAACTCTTCTTGGGTAATGAACCAAATGCAGAGTTAATTGCAATTCTCACCGTTTACTTTGTCCAAGGAATTTTAGGGCTATCGCGTCTAGCCGTTAGCTTTTTTCTCAAAGATGAACTACTCCTGAGTCCAGTCCAGGTATCGGCGCTATTGGGAATTGTCTTCCTACCTTGGATGATCAAGCCGGTGTTTGGTTTTATCTCTGATGGCTTGCCTATATTTGGCTATCGTCGCCGTCCTTACTTGATTTTATCCGGGATACTGGGAACTGCTTCTTGGATGAGTCTGGCCACAATAGTTCATACTAGCTGGGCAGCTACCTTAGCGATCGCTCTTGGTTCTCTCTCCGTCGCCATGAGTGATGTTATCGTTGACTCGCTGGTTGTAGAACGAGCCAGAGGCGAATCGCAAGCAAAAGCTGGTTCACTACAATCTCTCTGCTGGGGTGCTTCTGCGATCGGAGGTTTAATAACAGCCTACTGTAGCGGTCTACTACTCCAATACTTTACTACCCGTACCGTCTTTGGGATTACTGCTTTATTTCCACTGATCGTTTCAGGGGTGGCTTGGTTAATTGCTGAGTCCCCCGTTAGCAAAGATGCTCAAGATAGTAATCAGACCAACTCTGTACCCATCAAACATCAACTGGGGCAGCTACGCCAAGCCATTAGCCAAAAAAGTATTTGGCTACCAACGGCATTTATCTTCATCTGGCAAGCTACCCCAAATGCTGACTCAGCCTTTTTCTACTTCGCTACCAACGAATTACACTTTGAACCAGAATTTTTGGGGCGAGTAAACTTGGTGGGAAGTTTCGCTTCTTTGGCAGGTGTTTGGATTTTTCAACGTTTCCTCAAAAGCATCCCTTTTCGCGTGATTTTTGCTTGGAGTACTGTCCTTTCGTCACTTTTGGGGATGACGATGCTGTTGTTAGTGACTCACACAAACAGGCAATTGGGTATAGATGACCACTGGTTTAGTTTGGGTGATAGCTTGATTCTAACTGTGATGGGGAAAATTGCCTTTATGCAAGTGATGGTGCTAGCAGCAAGGCTTTGTCCCTCTGGTGTGGAAGCGACATTATTTGCCTTGTTAATGTCAATCTATAATTCAGCCGGAACGGTTTCCCATGCATTCGGGGCATTAATCACATATTGGCTGGGGATCACCGCAACAAACTTTGAGTCCCTTTGGCTCTTGGTGTTAATTACTAACCTCAGCACGCTGTTACCCCTACCATTTATCAAATGGCTACCTGCTGCTGAAGAGCAAACTGAGACACTCAAAAATGAGGAACAATCATTTTCGCCTGATTTGATCCCGGAGTTGGTACTGAGAGAACCAAAGTCAGAAATACTAGAATAGTGTAATACAGCAGTTTTTAAGTAAATGAGATCAAGAGTGCTGAGTGCTGAGTTTTGAGTATTAAATACTCCCTATGCCCC
>NZ_JADEXF010000804.1 GCF_015207245.1 Nostoc cf. edaphicum LEGE 07299 | reverse complement strand
GGATCATCATCCCAGCACCCCTGCAAAAATTCAATCCCCAGATCCTGCCCCGAATTCGCCGCAACGCGTGAGTCTCTGCATACGCTCGCATATTTGACAAAAGCTACAATCGCCTCATGCGACCATTTTTCAGGATTTTGCACAGGGGCAGCAGAACAGGTATCGTCTCCATGAAACGCGCAAGGAACATAAAGGGCTTTGGGTTCAACGCAACAATCTTTTATTTTAAGTAATCCATATCAGATTAACTTTATCCCCTATCATCCCCATACGTACTATAAATTCATGTCCACCATCAGCAAAACTCAGCTTCCACAAATAGGTCTGAGTTTCTCCTTGTTTGAGATCACCGAAATAAGTAGTTGTATAACCTTCAGACATACGAGGAATTAGTGGGGAGCTAACTTGGTCAAAAATTTCTTTGGTAATATCTCTTCTGTAGTCTGAATCACCAACTGTGAGAAAAAGTTCGTAATTTCCTGTAGCCGTGGCATCCAAAATAGTTTGCAAACAATTAATCACGTTTTCAGAGGGATTTGTTGAATTCATAATCATGCTCTTATGTTTGGTGTAGCTAGGTGTACTAAGGTTTCGCCCCAAAATTCAAAATTTTTGCATCAGGTCAAAATTATTACAAAACTTTGCATTCTTCGTTTTCAGTGCATCACACTTGTTACTCATTCCACTTCACCAACGTCCCATCCACAATCGCAGTCCCCACTGCCGATACTTCGCCACCAGTTTCTTGATAACAATCTGCAAAGCAGGATCGTTAGCCCAACACTCCTGCAAGAAAATCATCTCCTGGATTTTCGCGCAATTGCTCTGCCATTTTCAGCATCTTCAGCTTCTCCATCCGTCAAGGTCTAGCCTTAGACCGAGCGACGACGGACTCATACGACCATTATCTACTTACACTTTCTCTTTGCTACTAAACAAGCTTTTCAATCGTCTTTCTATTAGTTCAGGTGAGATGTCTTCTTGGTGAGTTGCAATCCACCAATGATTTCCGCTCGGATCTTTTATCCCCGCATTGCGATCGCCGTAAAACTGATCTTCTGGCTTCATGATTGAAGTCCCACCTGCTTGAAGCGCACGGTTGTAAGTTGCGTCGGTATTCTCAACATATAGGTAAATTGAACTTGGCATTGGCTTAAATTCATCCCTTGCTTCGCTCACCATTACTACTGAGTCACCAATTCTCACTTCGGCATTTATGATGCCACCTTGCGGATGTAGAGTACGACGAATTTCTTTTGCTTCAAATGCTGAAGTGAGAAACTCAATTAGGGTTGCGGCTCCTTGCACAACAAGGTATGGCGTAACAGTATGATATCCATCAGGGATTGATTTGACTGCCATAATTGTTGCATTTACTATGCAGAACAAATGTATTATACAGAGTCATAATCAAGCTGTCTAGGAACGAATGGCACTTTCTTAGCATTAAGAATGCCGCACCATGAAGCTTGAACAAATAATGCTTCAGGATTTTGAGCAGATGCACAACCCTACTGCCTGCGACATCGGATACCGCCGCATTATGTCAATAAACAAGGTCTATTCTCAATAAAGGGAAAATTTTAGGCGTTGGCGTAGCCCGCACTTCGGCAGCTCAGTGACCACCGCAGGCATCGCTGAATTTAAAGAAAATTCATTTTGGGCAACGGGCGCGGCGGAACAAGTACCTTCTCTACGAGACGCTACGCGAACATGACAGCCTTTCTCCTCAACGCCACAATGCTGGTTTTCAACCAACAACGAAGTAGACTGACTTGGTGCAGCTTCCACAAGCGCCAGCGTCGTGCAGTCCATTGCCGTAGGCAAGTCTTTCTCTTTCTCTGACCCCGACTCTCTGCTAAACTCTGCTTTTAAGGAACCTAGATAACCAAATATTGATAATGTCGTTAATTCCAAATACATTAGCAACCTTTATGGCTCTTTTCCCAATTGCCAATCCGATAGGTGCAGTTCCGGTTTTTTACACTTTAACAGCAACAGAAACATCATCACAGCGCCATCAGCAGGCATTACAAACTGCTATCAATGTAGTTTTAGTTTTAGCTGTGTTTTTAGTAGCTGGCAGATGGATACTAGAATTTTTTGGGATTTCACTAAATGTTCTACGGCTAGCAGGTGGATTACTTGTTGCTCATACAGCGTGGGAAATGGTTACAGTTTGTCAACGCTTAACTCCATCAGAAAAGGATGAAGCTATGGAAAAAGAGGATATTTCTTTTACACCAATGGCAGTGCCGTTGATCAGCGGCCCTGCCATTGGTGTAGTAACGAGTTTATCGATTAGCTTTAATCATTGGGTAGAGTATCTAGAATCTTTAGTGGGAATTGTTTTAATCGGAATTAGCCTTTACCTGTGTTTTGTCTTAGGAGAGCCATTAATTAAAAGCTTAGGAAGAAATGGTGTAGGAGCCTTAAATCGAGTTTTTGGTTTTTTTATCCTAGCCATTGGTGTACGGTTTATTGCTGATGGCTCTATTTCTTTATTGAAAGAGGCATTTCCTATCAAGTAAAATCAGCTTTGCTCTATCGCAAGTTAAAATCAAAAGGACTACAAAAATATGTTGGTCGTCTGAAAGGATTAAAGCGATTACACCGTCGGTATAGTGCCTTTTGGATTGGAATGCAATGGTTAATTATGGGTAGGGACAATAATGGAATTTTGGGCTAATTTAGCCCAGGGCGGCTGTATCATGTCAATAAGTAAAGTCTATTCTCAATAGAGCGAAAATTAATGTCATCAACTCTTACTTGTTGCGAAAATTTTCGGCGTAGGCAAAGCCCGCCGCAGGCATCGCTTTAAGGCATAAAAAATAATCAAACGCGAAATCCTAATTTTTTCGTTGGTTCTTAACCTTCGTTGTGATCAAGAGTAGTTTAGATACGTCTGCCCTGGTAACTTACTTCAACACACTGCTTCCAGTCCTAATCCAATGGTATTTGAACGACAATTATGAGTAACCCTCTTTCCCATCCCGAAGATCCAAACTTTCATTCATCTATTCAGGAGAATCTAAAACAGCTTTCTGCTCAGTTGGGATCTCCTTTGTCCGAATTGTCAGTAATGGAATTATAC
>NZ_JADEXF010000803.1 GCF_015207245.1 Nostoc cf. edaphicum LEGE 07299 | reverse complement strand
CAGTAATCTCCAAGCATGGAGTGTATCTTCTGCACCTGCTTGTAATCTGACTACTTCTTGGCGTGCTGTTTCTTGAAAAGCTTCATCGGCATCAAACCGCAGTTTGGCTTTGCGATAAAAAGAGACTAAATCACCAATATCTAAAGCATTAGCGGTGGTAAGCGCGTCTGGGTAAACTTCCCGCAGATAGGCAATTAACATTCCAAATTGCGTACCCCAATCACCTACATGATTTAATCGCAGTACATCATGTCCTTGAAATTCTAAAATCCGGGCAATGGAATCACCAATAATTGTCGAACGCAAGTGTCCGACGTGCATTTCTTTAGCAATATTCGGACTGGAAAAATCTACAATTTCTCGCTTCGGTGTTTTCGCGGCTGGAACTCCCAGTCTGGGATCGGCTTGAATCGCGTTTAGTTGTGCTTCTAAGTATGCTGTTTTCAGTTTCAGATTGATAAATCCTGGCCCAGCGATTTCCGGTGGTTCACAGATTTCGGATACATCTAGTTTCTCAACGATCGCACCTGCGATCGCTCTTGGTTGCAATCCTTTCTTTTTACTCAATGATAAAGCCACATTTGCCTGATAATCGCCAAATTTAGGATTGCTAGCAGGAACCAAAATTGGATCTACTCCAGCAAAGTCAGCACCAAAAGCCGCGATTAAAGCCTGCTCTACCTGAGCTTTTAGTTTTTCTTGTGTAGCGTTCATATATAGATTTTATCTGTGAAAGGGGGAATGTAGCTCTGGAAAAGCTTGATTATTTTAACCTTAAAAGATATTCATCAAGCCTAAGCAAAGACTGTCATTTTAAGGTAAAACCCCCTTAAATTGTCTCCCATCCTCGGCATAACTTTTAGATTCTGACGATACCGAAGTCGATTTTGACAGACTACTGCTAGTTAATCAAGTTAACGAAAGCGTACTACGTAGTAAACACTTTAGCGCTTAAAACCAAAACTCAACTTATTTATCCAGGTTTCATTGATTTGATAGATTACTACGTTTCCCAACGTAAGTACGGAGATCAACTCTATTTGTATAGCAGCGTATTAACTGAGCCAACGCTTAGTTGATACGAATGACGACGCACCATTACTTATCTACTTCATTTAAATCAAAATTCCTATAGATTAAGCTTTTAGCTTTTCACTATAGAAATTGCATATCTGATTTTCATAAAAAGTATATATTATTCATTAAGTTTTAATCATGCATAAGTTTAACTACTAAGTGTTGATAACAGTATCATACCAGACAAAATTTTGTTTTTTTCGGTGGAAATACTTTAGATAAAGAGCTATTTAAATATAGTAATAAAAGTAAATAAACAGATTGACGTTGCAGAACTGTAACTGTTAGAAGTAAGAAGAACTGAAGATAGATAGCTGCTCAAAAAGCATTATCTAAATTGTCTTTCCTACTTAATGACTCTTAATATGAAACCTAATTTATTCACAGCCTTAATTGCCGCTACAGCGACCTTGACCGGATTAGTTTCCCAAGTAGAAACTGCATCTGCTGCTGATTTTAATTGGAATAGTTCATGGACTCAACCAACTGTATATAATAAATCTCAAACTGGTTTTAACGACGCTCCTTTTCAACAATTTGTCCAAGCAGAAAGTGTTGCCCTTCCAAACAGCGGACAATTTAAATTAGACCCTAATAAATTAAATCTAAAATACGACCACAATGTTTCTGTTTACTTTATCAATGAGGGTGCAGGTTATAGAAATCAGTTAGCCTTTGAAGCTACAGGAACTACTAATAAGTCTGGGCTGCTTTTTAATGATATTTCCTGTCAAGGAAATGGATGTGTTAGTGGTAACTGGGGTGGTAACGCATTAAAACTAGGTGATGGGGTCAAAGTTGGTAATGTTACCGCAGGTACTCAACTTGACTTCTGGTTAAGAGCTGATGGTTTGAACCGTGGTACCTCTGCCAATATCTTTGGTACTGATACTGCTTCTAACCCTGACGGACTACAGCACACAGTTGCTTATGCTTACAACAACTACATCCTCCTAGCATTCGAGGATTTATACGGTGGTTTATACGCTTCAGGGGTAGATTCTGCAACTGGTAAGAGAAACGAAGGTTCTGATCGCGATTTTAATGATGTTGTCGTCGTTCTTGATATCGGTGAGGCAAATGTTAAAGCTTTAATTGGTGCTACCGTTCCTGAACCATCTGTTACTCTATCAATGTTTGCTGTGGGAGCAGTTAGTATGTTTGGATTGCGCCGTCGCCGTCAAAGTCGCACTTCTAACTAAACTTTGAGACGGTGCTAAATATAAGGTGCATTTAGTTTCATTGGAAAATAACAAGCGATCGATCGCATTTTCACCCGTATAAATAGTGTACGGGTGATTTTACGTTTGTAGTGGCATTTATATTTTATCTATTGCGATCGCGTTCTAAATCATCAATCACTTTTTGCAAATACCACTCGTCTGACATCCCAGGATGATAATCTTTGTTTTGCTGAATCAATCGTTCGGCAATTTCCCAGTATCCCCCAACCATTCGTAAAAGTCGCTGACGCAGTAGGTGATATTTTTGCTTTTTTGACTCTGGACTAAATTTCTGGATTTTTTCTAGGCTATTTAAGACTTGTTGATAATTTTCCCAGTCTTCTTGCTCGCAAAAGATACTCCCCGCCCGTTGATAATCTTCCACGGCGTTTTGTATTTCTTCTAAACAAGTATAGGCAATACCGCGATTGTAGTAAGCTTGAGCCTCATCAGAATTGATTTGCAGCGCTTGGGTGTAATCTTGAATTGCACCGAGATAATTACCCATTGCCCGATAGACATTACCTCTGGCAATATAAACTAAGACATCTTTGGGTTGCATCTGGACTGCTTGGTTAAGATCCGCGATCGCACCTTGATGATCTCCCAAGACAGAACGGGCTTTACCTCGGTTGCGATAGACAATGGCATCTTGAAAATTTAGTCGTAATGCTTGATTAAAATCTGCGATCGCTTCTCGATAATTCCCGATTTTACAACGCACAACCCCACGACAGCAGTAAGCTTGGGCATCTTGCGGATCGGCTTTTAATACCCAGTTTAAATCCTGTCCCGT
>NZ_JADEXF010000802.1 GCF_015207245.1 Nostoc cf. edaphicum LEGE 07299 | reverse complement strand
ACAGGCCCCTTTGCTCCCCACATTTTTGTAACTTTACAATACAGAGTTCAGCCCTGTAAGCTGCTAACTGAATAGCTGAGGGCTGATAGCTAATTATGAAACGTCGCACGTTTTTAGAGAGAATTGGCTCAATACTCGCGGTATTGGGGATCGCTGAAGCTGAGTGGTTGTCTTTGGGAAATCGCTATTACCAGGCTTTGGCACAACCCAGTCCGCGTAAGTTGGCATTGTTAATAGGTATTAACCAATACCCAAAAATTTCAGCCCTCAGTGGTTGTTTGATGGATGTAGAACTACAAAGAGAACTTTTAATTCACCGCTTTGGTTTCCAAGGGTCAGATATCCTAACTTTAACTGAGGAACAAGCTAGTAGGGAATTCATTGAAGCGGCTTTTTTGGATCATCTGGGTAAGCAAGCTAAATCCGGTGATGTAGTCGTCTTTCACTTTAGTGGTTATGGCAGTCGTGTCAAATTAGAGACATCACCAGATACAATGCAAAACGTTCTGGTGCCAACTAATGCCAGTTTGACATCGCAAGACGAGAAAATAGTTAACTATATATTAGAAGAAACTCTACTGCTATTATTGCGATCGCTCCCTACAGAACGAGTCACAGCAGTATTAGATACTAGCTATTATGCGCCAACCCCAGTATTAGGATTAAAAAGTCGTGCCCTTCCAGAATCAGTAGAGGCAAAGCTAGCAGCAGAAGAACTCGACTTTCTTCAACAACTTAAAACTCAGAAGTTACCCAGCACGCCGATTGTCTTAGCAGCTACCTCAAATCCCAAGCAGTCGGCGAGGGAAGAACTATTTTCTGGTTTTAGTGCTGGATTATTTACCTATGCCTTGACGCAGTATTTGTGGGAATTCACCCCAACTACCAAAATTCAAGTTGCCCTCTCTTATATGGAAAATTCTCTATCCAAATTAGGTAGTAAACAACAAGCAGCGTTATTAAGTAGTCAAAAAAATCAACATCTAACGTCTCTACCGCCAGACAGTATTATTGGTGCAGAAGGCGCGGTGACAGCGATTGAAGAAGACGGCAAAACAGTCCAGCTGTGGTTAGCAGGATTACCGCCACAAGTGCTGCTATACTACGGAATTAATTCTCGATTTACCCTGGCAACAACAACAGAGCAATTAGTATTGCGATCGCGGACTGGGTTAACAGCAAAAGCGCAAATTTCCCAAATTGAAGGTGCAAATCCCCTACAAATCGGACAACTTGTCCAAGAAGCAGTCCGGGTTTTATCTCGAAATATCCATTTAATAATTGCTTTGGATACTGGATTGGAAAGAATTGAGCGGGTAGACGCCACAAGTGCGTTCGCAGCCTTTCCCCATGTCTCCACCGTAGTCGCAGGGGAAAAACCAGCTGATTATTTATTTGCCAAACTACAGGAAATTCCCAGTCGTTATGGTCTATTTTCTCTTGGTGGCGAGGTAATTCTCAATACCACTGGAGAAGTAGGAGAAGCAGTGAAATTAACAGTGCAAAGGTTAGCACCAAAATTATCAACTCTGCTTGCAGCCAAGTTATGGCGTCTTACAGAAAATCAAGGTTCTTCCCGCTTGTCTCTCAAGGCTACTTTAGAAATAATTAGTGGTATATCACCACAGGTAGTGATGCAGCGTGAAACAATACGAACTTTAAAACCTGAAACTTCGAAAAAAAAATCACTCCCCACTCCGATTGTCCCTATTGGTAGTCGAATGCAATATCGGCTAGAAAACCAGAGCGATCGCCCAGTATATTTAATCTTACTGGGATTAAATAATAATCATACAGCGATCGCCTTCTACTCTTGGGAAACCCCCCAAGAACCAAACGCTGCGGACACCAAACCCCTACTTAAAGAAGTCGTCATCGCTCCAGGTGAAACCCTAACCCTACCCCAAACTAATACTGCTTCCGAATGGGTGATTTCAGGGCCAGCTTGCTTTTGCGAACACCAACTGATTTTTAGTACTGCCCCCTTTAGCGAAACTCTCGCCGCCTTGAACACTACCAAGTATTCCACAGCCGAACAAGGGCCAATTAGCCCATTGTTGAATTCCTTAGACGTTGTACAAGCCTTACTACAAGATTTACATAACGCTAGTGCCCTCAAAACGGAGATGAACGGCACAACAGCCGATTCACATAGCTTGGATGTGAATCATTGGGCAAGTCTTAGCTTTAGTTTTCAAGTGCTGTAAGTTAATGTAATTGAAGAAGAATGCAGAATTCAGAATCAAGACATTCCCTACAAGACACTGCGCTATTCGCTTTTCCGGTCAGAATTCCCACTCCTGACCACCTGCCTCCTGCCTTATCCCAACGACAAATATTTACGCCCACCTACTTAATGCATCTACTAAAGCCTGATTTTGCTCATCTGTCCCAACAGTGATACGTAATTTATCATCTAATCCAGGCTGCTTGAAGTAGCGGATTAAAATTCCCTGTTCCTTGAGTTTTTGATAAAGGTATTCTGCGTTTCCTTCTCGTGGCTGTGCCAGCAAAAAGTTAGCTTGGGAATCCCAGATATGAAAACCTAATTGTTTCAAGTCTATTGCTAACTTAGTCCGTGATGCTTTAATCTTGGCTACACAAGCATTTTTATAAGCTTGGTCAGTGATGGCAGCCGTGCCAATTGCACAAGCGATCGCATCAATGTTATAGCTATCTTTAACCTTAAAAAATCCTTGCAAGAGTTTGGGATTCGCCACCCCAAAGCCCAATCGCAATCCTGCCAACGAGTACCCCTTAGATAGTGTCCGAAGCACAATGACGTTTTCGTATTCCTTAACCAAAGCCAATGCATTCTCTTCGGTAAAATCTATGTATGCTTCATCAATCACTAAAACTCCAGATAACTGGTTAGCTAATTTTCGCAAATCATTTGTTGCCACTACATGGCCCGATGGACTATTGGGCGACGCAATAAATGTCACCGCCCCATTTGCAGCAACTAGTTCGTCCTTTGGTAAACTGTAGTCTTTGCTGTAGGGAATCTCAATAATTTCCGCCGCTTGCATTTCTGTTAATGTACGATATAGCACGTAAGTAGGCATCGGATAAACTACCTTTTTCCCAGGTTCAGCAC
>NZ_JADEXF010000801.1 GCF_015207245.1 Nostoc cf. edaphicum LEGE 07299 | reverse complement strand
CTTTGCTGGGAAGCATATCCTGAAGCTAAAGAATACGAACTGCAAACGGTACTGATGGAAGGGAAATCTCCAAAGTTGAAACGACAAAGCGATCGCTGCTTTCATATACAAGCTGCATCTAATGAAAACCAAAAATCACAAGGATTACTCAACCATGATTTAATCTTGTTAATGCATAAAATTCAGCTTGGTTATCGAGTGCGAGCTGTCTTAGATAACAACCGCGTCAGTGAATGGTCTCAAGTAATGGCAGTTGGTGCAACTACTACCTCTGAATAGAATGGTACTAATAATACCTGTAATAGCGTATCAGAAGGAATCAAAAACAGCTTGCCACATGAAAAAGAACGAGTCTTTATCATTGCCTATCCCCAAGAAAGCACTTGTGCAGAGAGCGGAGAGCAGAGGAGAAAGTTGGAGTGGGATCTGTGCGATTTTGTCAGATTTGGTAAACAAGGTGCGATGCCTGCGACGGGCGTAGCCATCGCTAAATCATTTTCTCGGTAGTAGAAATATCTTTATACTTTATAAAACGACAATGGATAGAATGTTGCGAAGCAGGGTGACAAACAGCTTACTGGGGATTCACTCACAACGAATCGCACGGGGATTCCTAGTAGCCTCCAAACTAAGGATACAAGCAATCAACCAGACTAAACCTGTAGCGTAGCCAGCTGTCACATCAGTTAGCCAATGTACACCAAGATAAAGCCGACTGAAACCGATCGCAGCAATTAAAACTATAGTCAAGCCATAAATCCAAAAGCGCTGTTCAGGAAACTGTTTTGCCAGAATATAGCTGGTAAAACCGTAAATCACTATTGAAACCATTGCATGGCCACTGGGAAAACTATGTTGACCCACTTTAATAATATGCTTCCACAGTGCTGGACGCGCTCTACCAAAGAATAGTTTCATCAAACAATTTAACAAGGTTGCACCGACTCCAGCGATGCCCAAGATGGCTGCTTGTCGGCGACGATTATAAAATAACGGACTAATCGCCAACCCCAAAGAAGATAACAGCATTACTACTGGATCGCCCATAAAAGTGATACTAAGCATGATGCGATCGCGCAGTGGTGTATGCAACCTCTGGATCAAGAGCAAAATCGCTTCGTCAAGATTATATGCATACAACAGTCCGGTGGCGCATACAAGAGCGCCAACAGCCCCCAATACTGGAATAAGTTGACTACTTGTTTGGTTTAATTGTCGCTGCATAGATATTTGAGGCAGTACGGCTGAATCAGATATGTTTCGGTTATTACCCCTAACGAAAGCAGTATTTTCTTTAGTGACTGCGGTACAAGCAAGTGATTTACTGTTTTTTTGCCGATAATCTAAGAGGATGTCTTGAATAAGGAGTGCGATCGTATTTAGGCTTTTATCTGGATGAAAGATAACAAGAACATTCCCTGTGTAACTATTAGCACTAGCTCGTGAGATTATTTCTTCTTCTAATAATCTTGATTCAAGATATTTTTTAAGAGCTTCTGAATGATAAAGTCCATTTACTTTATATCTAACTCTTCCTTTTACAGCAGTATGTATTGGTTGAACCCAATGGCTTTGATTATGAAATTTATGAAAGTGAGGATTACCCATTTGTTATTGACAATAAAATGCTTTGACTGAAGGCTAGTAATCTGCCCCATTAATTTTGATTAGTTCATAGTAAGCACTTCAGTGCTTAAAAATCCAGGGCTAAAGTCCTTACTACGAACTTTTTTACCACTAGGGAAGAGATTTTCATGACTTCTCGTAAATCCGAGTAATTTCAGGGCTACTTACTATTAACCAGGAATCATTTTAATAGCTACTGTATTAGTAACTACACAAGATTAGATTCGCTAGCAGATTTTAGTTTCAAAGGCTGGGAATTCACCTCGCTATTGCCGCGCAATTGCCATCGCTTGTTAAGTAAGATAAACATGGTGGCAGATTTTAGCCTCTTAATTATGCTTCTTGAGGTAGAAAGTATCCGTTCCCAAACGTCTATTCTAACCCTTCGATATACAATAACATTACGTGCTTGGTTGATCTTGCGTGTACTATCAATTAGGTTGATTAGAGCATCAAAGATAGTCCCCACGATTGATTTTGCCATTACCTCTTTTGGCACAACTACATCTTGGGCAGTTTGAATCAGGTTGACCAGATGCTCGCGCATTTGGTTATCTGAAATTACACCTACTTTATAATTGATGACGATAGATGCAGCTTTCGGGTTAATACGAACATTTGTAACTTTAGTATCGGATTCTATAGCTAATTGGAGTTGATTAGCATACTCAGTATCTCTGGCTAGCAGAGGAATACGAAAACGAATTCGCCCAGGAATTGTATGGATAATGCTATAGAATATCTTTTGAGATGGCGCTGTTTTATTAGCTACGTTTTTAGCTGCCTTTTTTGGTGGTAAACGCAGGTTAAGGCTAGCAGCTTTGTCAGAGTTAGACCGTTTTATAGAAGTCATAGTACTATTTTTTAATTCCAAAAAACAAAAAATGCAAGCAGGCTTATAAACTTATCTATTGATGTTCTAAGAGAGCGTTTTATTGAGTTGCATTGACTTTACTTTAGTCATACATATTTTTTTGAGTTTAAAAATCTATCTCAGTAGTGAATCTAGCTGTTGCTGCTATCAGATTGATTAAGTTTCTTTAACACTGTGGTTCACTAATAATAATGGAATAATCAAGACGATAAACGTTAAAGAAGCCAAAAGGAAAAAGGCACTTACCAATATATTTAGGGATTTAGCATCGTACTTAATTAAAGCCGCTAAATCCGAAATTTGGCTTTGTGCTTAAAGCCCTGCTCCGTCTTGCCCTCTGCCTTGCTGATAAATGCTCTTTCTCCTTCCTTTTTATATAACTATCATTTTTATTTACAAGTATTTCATTAAATAGACTTATTGACATATAAGCATTTTCATGAGTTACAGTTGAGTTACTATATTCTCAAGTAGTAAAATCAAGGGTATGTATGAATTTACCCGATGGGAGTATTGCCCTGATTTCATGCAAGCCTTGCTTATTTATTTTATTTAATTTCTAGGTATTTGTTTATGCAGCAAGGGTTAAGTTTACTAA
>NZ_JADEXF010000800.1 GCF_015207245.1 Nostoc cf. edaphicum LEGE 07299 | reverse complement strand
GCATCGTAGCAATATTATCTAAATTGACTGATTGTAATAAGCTTTGCCAATCTTTTTCAATATATGCATCATTAGAATTAGAAATGCGTCTTTGGGCTAGCATATTTAAAGCGTCAAACCAAATCCCTTTTTCCGCATAGATTATAATCTTTTTTCGAGGTTCATTTGCAGCTTCTAATTGTTGGGTAACACGCTCATCTAAATTGATTCTTTTAATGTCCCCTTCTACATATATAGGAATACTTGCTGTCTCTTGGTTACAACGCACTTTTAAATACCAGCGATATGTCTTATCTACTTTTAATGAAGCAGTACTAGGGAGATAAATACCAATGATACTTGGCTTTGAAGGTAGAGCGATCGCATTTCTATAAACATCATTTCCGGCGCTATCCTGTAAGCTAAATTCAGCGCTTGAATTAGACAAATTCTTAGTGTAGGGGATGTAAAACCAAAACGTAGGTCGTTCTAAAGTGGTTAGTCCCTCTACAGTCCCGATAATTGAATTGTTTGTCTGCTTGCCAACCTTTTGTTCCTCTTGAAATGGTACTAAGGCAGTGAGCGGGGTTGAAACCGCAGGACAATTATCTCGACTACCCATTCCTGCTCTACGCCCAGATACAGGACTTAATGGAGCAGGTGCTTTTGGCAAAATAAAAACTGGTCGAGAATTAGGTTGTTGAGGTGAAGCAGGTGTTTTAACTGGTTGTGCAGGCTGTTTATTAGTAGCTGGTTGTTTAGTTTGATCTATTACCTGTGCGGAGTATTGAGTAGTGCTGCTCAAAATCAGAGCAGTTGTTAAGATCCATTTCATTGATTTAATAGGTACAATTTTTGCTTGTTGCTATCGTCATCATAAAGTTCACCTTAAATTAAACCTCTGCATGAAAACTTGTATACGAGTTTTATTGTAGATATATTTAGCCATCTTTTATAACTGATTCCAATTGTTGAGACAGCGAATGTGTGTCTCTAAATGTAGAGGCAGGCAAGTACACTGTAAATTGAGTATCTCTGCCTACTTGACTGTAAACATTGACAAAACCACCGTGATTTTTAATAATACCCAATGCCGTAGAAAGTCCTAAACCTGTACCTTTGCCTACCTCTTTGGTAGTGAAAAATGGTTCAAAAATCCGTTGCTGGACTTCTGACGACATACCTAAACCAGTATCCGTCACCACGATCGCAATATAAGAACCCACTTTCGCATCTATATTTATCTGGGCAGAATGTTCGCCAATCACCAGATTTTCCGCCGCAATTCTTAAAATACCGCCATTGGGCATAGCGTCACGGGCGTTGATTACTAAGTTTATCAATACCTGATGTAGTTGAGTTATATCTCCACGAACGTACCAAAGATTTTTAGGGATATCTATCTGGCAAATAATGGATTTGGGGAATGTTTGAGCGATAATTTGCTCAATCTCTGCCATCAAAGGCTGAATTTCTACAATTGTCCGTTTGCTTTCAATACCCCGTGCAAAAGATAACACTTGTTTAAGCAAATTAGCGCCGCGTTTGACATTATTTTCTAAAGTTTGCAGGATTTGCTGACTCTGGGAATCGGGCAATTTCTTCTGCAACACTTGAACTGACATTAAAATTGGCGATAGTATGTTATTGAGGTCGTGAGCGATACCGCCAGCTAGAGTGCCAATACTCTCCAAACGTTGCGATCGCAGAAGTTGAGCTTCTAGTTGTTTCTGCTGCGTAATCTCAGTGTTTACACTCAAAATAGATTTGGGTTGTCCATTATCATCTGGTATCAGTGTCCACCGACTTTCAACGATAATTACTTTGCCTTCTCTTGTCAGTTGATGCAATTCACCCCGCCACTCACCCGTATTCATCACCTTCAAGTAAGCCTCTTCTAGCTGTGGTGAAATCTCTTTATATAAAAGTTGCAAAACATTTTTACCCACAACTTCCTCAGCTTTCCAGCCATATAGACTTTGGGCACCTTTATTCCAGAATAAAATTTGGTTGTGGATATTTCGCACCAGAATCGCATCAGTTGATACATCTAGCAGCGCTGCTTGTTCGCGGATTTTCTGTTCTGCCTGTTTTTGCTGGGTTATATCTCGCGTCAGTGCCAAATGGATGAAAGTGTCATCAGATTCGTTACGTAGTGGTACGGCATGAGTTTCTATGTAGCGGCGAGTGCCTTTAAATCCCACGATTTCAAACTCCAGAGTCTCCTTATTACCTTGACAGACACTTTTATGTAAGTCAGCAAAGGCGGCTCTATACTCTGGCACAATTACGGCATCAACTGGTTTACCAATCAAGATATCAGCACTTTCCACTTCCATCATTGCCAGCCCTTCTGCATTAATTTCTAAAAGGGTGCCATCTCTGGCAATTAGCTGGATGCATTCTGGTTCTGCATCTATCATGGCTCGTAAACGATTTTCGCTTTGGCGTAGGGCCAATTCCGTCTGCTGAAGTTGCCTGATATAACGCCACAACAAATCATACAGCAGCGCCACCAGCACCAAATCCACAATCGCAGCGATAAAAAATGTCACTATCGCCTTTTGGGAATTTGCTTGTGACTGCTGCATTTCCTGCTGTAATAAATTTTTCTCGGCTTTCAAAGAGTCGTTAATAAGTTGTTGAATCTCTTTGCCAATTTGCTTGTCATTATCAGATAAGATTTGCTGCCGAACTGCTTCTAATCCTTGGTTTTGTCTAAGGTAAATTTCTTGTTGGAGAATGTTGAGTCTGTTGGTAATTTTCGTCTCTAGTAAAGCAATCCACTGCTGCTTTTGCCGATTATTGGCAGTTAAATTTTTGAGAATCTGAATATTGCTATTTGTTTGTTGATAAGCTGCAAGATAAGTTTGTAAATCGTCTGCATCTGCTGTAATTAAATAACTACGTTGTGCAGTTTCAGTATCTTTGAGTGTAGATTGGATACTTTCAATTTGGGTAATAGATTTATAGGAGTATGCTAGCCATTGCTGGTTGTAAATCAGCTTCACAGTGTTGCTATATGAGACTACAGCATTAGTAAATACAACTGCCAATGCTAAGACGAATATTGCTTTCAGCTTTTGGACTCGATACCATTTTTTGCCCATGCGATCGCC
>NZ_JADEXF010000799.1 GCF_015207245.1 Nostoc cf. edaphicum LEGE 07299 | reverse complement strand
GGATTAACATAATTCCAGCGATTTTTGCCGTTGTACTCAAAAACCCAAAGACTGAACAGCATTAATTGCCTCTGTCTTGCGAACTTTTGATAAATCAACATAATAACGTTCAATATCTCTATTACTAACTAGAGGAGCTACATCACAAACACGAAAAGCAGCTTTGAGGGTATTAGCACGATTAGCAGGTAGGGAACTCATCAGATATTATTTATATGAATAATTTATGTATGCATATTTTACAGCACTGGAATCTTAAAGCTTCTTGGCGTTAGAGAACTTTTAGGAATCACTGGCGCTCAACCAAGAGTATTGAAGTGGTAGTATGTTCAGGAATACCTGGCGCTAGATTACCAACAGAATTGTATAATGTCTCTTGCTCCTTGGCGAAGTGCGATCGCTCATGCACTCCATCGCAACCGCAGCCTTGTTTATGCCCGTTACCTGCAATTGGCAACAGTACAGGCAAACGGTCGCCCCGCTAATCGTACCCTAGTCTTTCGCGGCTTTCTGGAAGATACAAACCAGCTAAAATTTATCACCGATAACCGTAGCGCCAAAGCTGACCAGATACAGCAACAACCTTGGGCAGAAGTTTGCTGGTATTTCCCCAATACACGAGAACAATTCCGTATCGCTGGCTGTTTGACCCTGGTAAGCGATGATGATTTTGACCACAATCTACAGCCAGCCCGGATCGCAATGTGGCAAGAATTGAGCGATGCGGCGCGTTTACAGTTTGCTTGGCCGCATCCTGGTAAACCCAGAGTTGAAAACCCAGGAGCTTTTGCACCATCAGCACCCGAACCCGTGCAGCCAGTGCCTAATTTTTGTCTACTGCTACTCGATCCGGTGCAGGTAGATCACTTAGAATTACGCGGCGAACCACAAAATCGATGGCTTTACCACCGTGATGAGCAGCAAGAGTGGTCTAGCCAAGCGATTAATCCTTAAATATTGGAGTAGAGACGCGATTAATTGCGTCTCTACAGGAGTTAGGAGTTGGAAACTGCAACCTGACATTTATGATTTTTATTCCTCACTCCTCACTCTTAACTTCTCACTTTTTTAAATGCCAGCACCATCTAGAAATTCCTGGATGGTCTTATCCTTGAGGTTGCACCAGCGAGTATCATGGGTTAGCTCATCCTCTTTCGTTGCCAAACAACCCACTAAAACAGAAGTTTTTTCTGAAGAATTGTTGCGCTGAAGAGTTTGTATTTGTTCTTCCAACGCTTCAATGCGGTCTACTAAAGCACGAATTACTTGAGCTTCTGAATCTGGTAAATTATTGTGTTCAAGAGGTGAAACCCGAACTCCAGAACGATACATAATGCGCCCAGGCACACCTACCACAGTACAGTCTGAAGGCACATCTCTTAAAACAACAGAACCAGCACCAATACGGACATTATTGCCAATTTGAATATTGCCCAGTACCTTCGCTCCAGCTCCAACTACGACGTTTTCACCCACAGTAGGATGGCGCTTACCACATTCTTTACCAGTACCCCCAAGGGTGACACCTTGATAAATTAGAGCATAGTCTCCCACGATCGCAGTTTCACCAATTACTACACCCATCCCGTGGTCAATAAACACACTTTGCCCAATTGTTGCACCAGGGTGGATTTCAATTCCAGTCAAAAACCGAGCCAAATGAGAAATCAGGCGCGGAATAAAGGGAAGACCAACACTATACAGCCAGTGAGCCAGCCTATGGAATAACAGGGCTTGCAAACCAGGGTAACAAAATAAAACTTCCAACCAGTTACGGGCAGCTGGGTCACGTTCAAATATGATACGAAAGTCAGCACGCAGTATAGATAGCACGAGATAGCACCCTCGGAAAGCACAACAAGCTACTCTCCCATATTATCCTCTCAGGTGTTACACCTAAAAATTGGGCATGGGGGATTGGGCATTGGGCATTGGGCACAAGGGGAAAGACTTGTTGGAAGTTTTCACTCAAGTCACCTTGTCTCCCCTGCTCCCCCGGTTACTGAGCGTAGTCAAAGTATGCTCCTTTGCTCCTCTGTTTCTCCTAATCCCCACTCCCTACTCCCCAATTCACTGCTGCTCCACTTTCAGAGTATAATCCTGCTTGACTCCAGGATTAAATGTACCTACCCAAATCCGATAAGTGCCCTTTTTCCAGTCGCGATCGCTAACGCTAGCATCTTTACTTTTGCCAGTATCATCGCCGCAACGAATTGTTGTTTTATCTGGGCCTTGAATGATTAAAGTGGTGTCGTTGTTGTTGCTATCAACTTGGATTGTTAGCTGAGGAAAGTCTTTTTCCAAAACCATAATGTGATCTGGTTTGGGATCGGCAAAGCCAATGCAAGCTTTTTGATTGCGATCGCGGTTACTTATGGCAGACAATGAGTAAGAACCACCTGTAAACCCCTGCACTGTTCCTTGTGCTGAATCAAAGTTTGTTGATAAATTCAAAGTGCCAAAGTTTGCTGTCTGTGCTATTGCAGGGGTAGCTGTAATGGCGGTAAGTATAGCCAACAGCCAACCGCCGCAAAACTGAAGTCGGGGGCGACAGTATTTCATAGTAGCCCTCCAACAGGCTTTTAAATGAGTAGTGATATATACATATTCTAGTGAAAAAATTCTAGTGAAATTTCAGTTGGTTGTGCCACATTAAAATGTGCCACAGTTGATGTTTTGCAAAGTGGACAGCTAATTGCTAGGTTGTTTCTGGATCTCGATAGCAACATTAAATCGCATCCGATTAGGAAATTTTTGCAATCAAATTATTAACTAGCAAATATTACATAAAGTCTACGTAAATGTAATGAGGCAAGAAAGTACAGAAGGTAAAGAATAAAGGTAAAAAATTCTTTTCTTTTACTTTTACCTTCTGCACCTGAGCTTCTATGGAAATCTCACGAATTATGGAGTTTGAAGAAGACACCACCTTTGAGCGATCGCGTGTCAGTTCCATAACTACTGACTGTGAGCGATCGCAGATTATTAAAAAACGGTTTACCTAAGACTTCCACTAGTTTGAGAATCGGTACTTGACGCTCTAACAAATTCTGGCTCTTTGTCCAGTCGAGATATACATAACCTTGGTTTGGTAGGGGAA
>NZ_JADEXF010000798.1 GCF_015207245.1 Nostoc cf. edaphicum LEGE 07299 | reverse complement strand
CTAAAAGGGTAAGCGATCGCAGTCAATTCATCATTGAACCTTCTAACTCAAACAGTTCAGCTAGAAACGAAAACAAAGAAAATATTCCCTAAGTAGGAGATAAACGTTAAGACATCTGTCCTAACGTAATTATTCTATGGAAAAAAATACAGATATGTCTGTAACCAAGCGCGTGGAAATTTTAGATTTAATTCGGGAACTTCGTCAACAGCTCAATCTTTCTCAGAAACAGTTTGCTACTAAAGTAGGAGTTTCTTTCAAAACAGTCAACCGTTGGGAGAATGGGCATACAGTCCCTTCACCCATAGCGCTAAAACTAATAGAAGAAATGTTACGGAAGATGGGTGAACCTGGGAAAAGACTGCTAAATCAGTATTTTCCAGAAGCAGAGTAGGGTTATGAGTCGTAAGGCGAGGGCATCTGAATTCCAAAACATCTTTGCTGGCAATAGAGACAAAAGCGCATTCATCCGGGAGAAACTGCTGCACTATGGTATTGCTGTCCTATCCGTTGTCTTAGCACTGTGGGCAACTCTGCTACTCAATCCATATCTCACTTCAACGCCTGGGGCACTGTTTTTTGGTGCGGTGATGGTGAGTGCCTGGTACGGAGGCTTAGGGCCAGGGTTACTTGCAACCCTTTTGTCTACTTTTGCAGTCAATTACTTCTTTTTTAAGCCACTCGATCGGTTGAACATCACAAATCTGAATATTGTAATTCCCTTGGTAGTGTTCGTGCTAACAGCAGGGTTAATCAGCTGGCTTAACGAATCACGCCGCACAGCTCAACGGCAAGCTGAGGCAAACTTGAAGTCACTACACGAAAGCGAGGCCCGGTTTGGTCGCTTAACAGAGTCCAATATTATTGGGGTAATTGTGGCTAATCTGAATGGCTTAATCGTTGAAGCCAATGATACCTTTCTAAAAATGCTCAATTATACCCGCGAGGATTTGCATTCTGGTCGAATCCGCTGGGGCGAGATCGTTCCACTCGAATATATCGAGGTGAGTGAGCGAGCGATTCAAGAACTGACAATGACTGGGAGTTGTAAGCCCTTTGAGCAGGAATACATCCGCAAAGACGGCTCTCTAATTCCCGTTCTACTTGGTTTTGCTAAACAGGGAGATCGGACAATCATTGGGTTTGTTCTTGACTTAAGCGAACGCAAACAAGCCCAAGCAGAAGCCCAGCATCGCTCCCACCAAGCAGAAGAAGCCCAGAGCATTTTGCAAATGCTCCTAGAACACGTTCCAGAGGGAATTACGATCGCTGGCGGCCCCCCTGATTTCCCAATCATCGCTAACAGCAAACTCACGCAAGAGCTTTTGGGCAGACCGAATGAATCTCTCGTTGGTATGTCTTCTGAATCTTATGTTCAGTTCTACAATCTGTTCTTGGCTGATGGTGTAACGCCCCTCACTTTAGAGGAACTACCTTTATACCGTGCTACGCGCTATGGTGAAACGATCCGCGATGAAGAATGCATCATTGAACGTCCAGATGGGACTACAATTACAGCGATCGCCAATGTCGTACCAATTCGCGATTCCCAAGGTGAGATTATTGGTGCAATAGATTGCTGGCGCGATATCACCAACCGTAAGCTGATAGAAGAAGCACTGCGGCAACGAGAAACAGAACTTCGTTTAATTACAGATACGCTGCCAGTCCTGATTACCTTTGTAGATTCAGAACAACGCTACCGCTTCAACAATCGAGCTTATCAAGAGTGGTTTGGGCATTCGACGGCAGAAGTTTATGGGAAGTATCTTTGGGAAGTTTTGGGTGAATCCGCTTATGAAGTGCTTCGTCCTTATGTGGAACAAGTACTGGCAGGAGAGCAGGTTACTTTTGAAAGTGAAGTTCCTTATAAAGATGGTGGCACGCGTTACATTAATGCCATTTATGTTCCCCAGTTTAATAGACAGGGAATTGTTGAAGGGTATGCGGCGTTGATCACCGACATCAGCGAACAGCAAGCTGCGCTACGCGATCGCAACTTGGCAGAAGCAGCGTTGCGCGAAAGTGAAGGCCGCTTTCGCCAGATGGCAGACACTGCTCCCGTACTGATTTGGATGTCCGGCACTGACAAACTTTGTAACTACTTTAATAAACCCTGGCTAGATTTTACCGGGCGAACTCTGGAGCAAGAGATGGGCAATGGGTGGACTGAAGGTGTTCATCCTGATGATTTTCAGCGTTGCTTAGATACATACACCAATGCTTTTGATGCCCGACAAAATTTTAAAATGGAATATCGCCTCAGACGTAATGATGGTGAATACCGTTGGCTTTTTGATACTGGTGTGCCTTGGTTTACACCAACGGGGGAATTTCTTGGCTATATCGGCTCTTGTGTTGATATCCATGATCGCAACTTGGCAGAAGCAGCGCTACGTGACAGCGAGGAGCGATACCGAATTTTAGCGGAAGTCTCACCACAAGCAATTTGGATGGGCGATGTCTACGACGGGCTACGCCTACGCAATGGTGGGATTACCTATTGCAATCAATACTGGTTAGACTATACCGGACAGACAATGGAGCAGACTGCTGGCTATGGCTGGATTTCTGTCATTCACCCCGATGATCGCGATCGCGTTTTGAAAACTTCGATGCAAGCTGTTGCCAATGCTACAAATTACGAAATAGAAATTCGCTTTCGTCAAGTTTCTGATGGTAGCTATAGTTGGCATATTGTCCGGGGTTTACCATTTCGAGATCCAAGCGGACAGATGATCAAGTGGGTGGGCATCGCCAGCGACATTCACGATCGCAAAGTTGCCGAAGCTGCCTTGCAACAACTCAACGAAATGCTAGAGCAACGGATTCAAGAACGCACTATCCAACTCGAAGCCGCCAATAAAGAACTTGAATCTTTCTCATACTCAGTTTCTCACGACTTGCGGGCACCGCTGCGCCACGTCGCCGGATTTGTCGAATTGCTTCAGAAACGGCATAGCTCAACAACCTTAGATGAAACGAGTCAGCGCTATTTAAAAATAATTGCCGAAACTGCCAAACAAGCAGGAATACTGATCGATGAATTGCTGACATTTTCTCGTATGGGGCGCACCGAAATGCGCTACATCAACCTCAATAT
>NZ_JADEXF010000797.1 GCF_015207245.1 Nostoc cf. edaphicum LEGE 07299 | reverse complement strand
CAAGACAACGTAAATGCTGTGCAAACTTTTCTGCTTTTTCTTCTGCCGTTAAATACCGATTTCCTTGCTCGTCATACCAAGATAGAAATTCCTGACCAATTCCACCCATAACACCTTGATGTCGTCCGATTCCTAAACCAACCTCTGGCATCCAATGGGGTTCGCCAATTTGTAATTGATAATTTTTATCTACCAATTTGTAAATTTCAAATGGTTGGTGTCGATCGCGTTGCCAATATTCGGGGTTGTAAATAATGTAGTAAAGTACGCCAAGTTTCCGATAAATTTCTAACTTTTCGTCGTATTCACTTCCTGGGGAATGGGATACCATCTCCAATGTTAGTATCGGTACTACCTCATTTTCTTCCCAGACAGCGTAACTTCTACGCGATTTACCACCTTTTTTGCGATCGACTCCCAAACTCAGAAACCCATCTGGTACTATGGGGACTCTAGCATTAGCCCCTGTCGTGTGGTAGATTGCCATGTCTACGCCGAAAAACCAATCGGTGCGGGTTGCCCAAATCGAGGTTAATAGGAACAGTAGAATGTTGGGCAGAAAATTTTGATCCTCATTATCCACAGGTATATCGTCCGAGCAGGCTAGTTCGTCAGTGCTTGGAAGCCCAACGACTTTAAGGTTTTCTGACAGCATGACTGTTACCGCGGTGGTTTCGGTTTCTTTGATTATAAATAAATTCAACTTGCCAAGGCTGTAGGGAAGGAACGCATTCTAATAGCGTTCTCCACCCCAGCTAAAAACAACTTGCAGGCAACTCTTTTGCTGTCAGAAGTGTTTTTCGCTGTAATCTATGCCAGGAACCGGACTTGAACCGGTGACACGAGGATTTTCAGTCCTATCTCAATATCCCTTAAAAGCTATATTCAATAAGGATTTTACGTTAAATACTGACTCTTCGGATGTCTCTTTATGCCAGTTTTATGCCAGAATGGTGTAAACAAGTAGGAAATGTGGCAAATATGAGAGAAATTACACCAAGGGAAAATAACGGGTCAATAATCATCAGGTTTTCTCACGCAGGTAAAAGATACAGTTTCAGTCCGACACCGGGAGCAAGTTATCACGACAAACTAGCGCTTGCAAAAGCTGAGGAGATTGCTAATCGAATTTACCAAGACTGCACAACCGGATACTTTGACTCCACGTTGACAAAGTATAAACCCAATGCATTACAAGGCAGGACAAAGGAAGCTGCTATTCAAGATGCTGAAGAAGCAAGGGAGATTGTTGCCGCAAGACTGTCAGTGAATGCAGTCGATCTACTGCAACTGTTTGAAGACTATACCCGTTTCAAGTCTAAAACCTTAATGGCAAACAGCATGATTGACTACGACCGTATTAAAAACAAGCTCATAAAATGCCCTCACAAGCTAGTGAGAGATGCTGTTGCTGTAATGCACTGGTTAGTAGAAGACCATAAAGGTACGTCCACTAGCAGTATTGAGAAGCAATGGAAATTGATAAATGCTTGCTGTAAATGGGGCGTAGCTAGTGGCAAGTTACAGTCAAACACTTTCGAGGGATTGAGAAACTTAATCCCATCGACAAAAAAATCAGGAACTAAAGAAGACATCAATCCCTTTAGTGATGATGAACGTAAACAGATTATTGAAGCTTTTTATGCGAATACAAACTATAACTACTACGCTCCATTAGTGGAATTCTTGTTTACCACTGGATGCAGACCAGAGGAAGCGCTTGCATTGCAATGGAAACACGTTAAGGGGATGAAGATTACTTTCTGTCAAAAGCTAACAGCAAGCGGTGAAATAGAGGCAGGTACTAAGACTCAATCAAAGCGTTCCATTACAGTAAACAGCCAAATAAAGACCGTCATTAACGCTATTAAACCTGAAAAATGCAGTCTTGATGATTTCGTATTTCCTGCTAAAAAAGGTGGTCTTATTGACTGGCATAACTTTGCTAATAGGGCATGGAAGTCTGTACTTGAGACTTTGCCGGAGATTGAGTATAGGAATCCTTACCAGATGAGACACACTGCTATAACAATGATGGTCAGAAGTAACGTTGATAGCGTAATGATAGCTAAGTGGGTAGGCAATTCTCCCAACATGATTGCCAAAAGATATTTGGGTGATGTTAGTGATGTTATGATGCCAGACAGTTGATTCTGCATTGTGTCGTTGAATCGTCAAAGAACGTATCACTTATGCATATAGGAGTACAACAATGTTGACATACAAAGAACTTTGTAAAACAAAGTCATCTAATAAATTCGTTATTAAACACTCTCACGATCATCAAGTCATTGAAATGAATTGTCGATATAAAGAGGTGGTACATCATGAGACATCGGAAGGGTATATTGTTGTGGAGTATAAACGACTAAAGGTGGTCACTCGTGACAAGATACTCTCATCCTTAGCTATTATGTACGTCAATGGGCACTCATCTCACATTGGTGGTTATAGCAGCAGCGAATTAATCTTTGACTATGAAACCAGAATGAATGATCGAATTATCGTCGGAGTTCATATCAGGGATATTGAATACTTTATAAGGAAAAATGAACGCGGGATAACTCCTGAGCAACTAGTGAAATTATTGAAACATTACAAACACCTTCCGAGCGACTACCAAATAAAAGACGACAAAGCTAAAGCACCAGTAAAAACAATTCAACAAACCATTGATTGAATAAATAATCCGAGAACATTATCTCAAACTTGACATCGAGAGAATAAGCCTTCCAAGTATTGTGAAGTAGCAAGGATACCCCATAAAAAAAAGGTGTCACCCACGATGACACCTTCGATAACATCTAAGATGACATCCCACGGTGTCATCTTTTTTTTCAGGGTATACCAGTATCTTGTGCCTACCAAATACCCGTTATTGTTGGCAAAGAAAACAACAATCCCAGCCTTGCGTAAGTGAGCAAGCTTTAACACATGGCGCTAAAATCGTCTCTAGGGCACTTGCAGTAAGTTAATGGTACGTTTAGGCGTTCGTGGTCTATCACGGCATCTACAGGCAAGGGATTTACTCGCGCTAGATCAAAAGCCAGACAACGATAAGCTTAGGAGTTACTTTTTAACCGAGAGTTAAAACTCCAAAACAT
>NZ_JADEXF010000796.1 GCF_015207245.1 Nostoc cf. edaphicum LEGE 07299 | reverse complement strand
ATCCAGTTCTGAGGTGGATGAACGGAGTTCTGAGGTGGATGAACGGAGTTCTGAGGTGGATGAATCCAGTTCTGAGGTGGATGAACGGAGTTCTGAGGTGGATGAACGGAGTTCTGAGGTGGATGAACGGAGTTCTGAGGTGGATGAACTAGATTCTAACTCTCCCCTGCCCCTTGTCCCCTTGTACTGAGCGCAGTCGAAGTATGCCCCTTTGCCTCCACTCTCCCTGATTTCCTGCAACTTGATTTTAAGGCTGGCTTTTTCAGCTAGGATTCGCTAAACTCACGCATATTAAATTTGCAATTAAATATTTTCAATTAGCAACTGCCAGAAGACTAGGATACCGATGTGGGAAACAAAATACAATTCATAGATAGACTGCGATTGGGTTTCGCGGTGTCAGTGGCAAAAAGTGTGACGTTTATAGTGCGATCGCTCCGTCTGGGTGCTGCTAGTGTATTACCAGGCTCGATAGCTCGTCGCATTGAACCCAGACTCTTACAATTATTGAGTCAGCAAGTTAAAAACGGAGTGATTTTAATTGCTGGTACTAACGGCAAAACCACTACAGCGCTGCTTTTATGCACAATCCTAGAACGCAAGGGTTTTCGTGTCACTCATAATTCTACAGGTGCAAATCTGGAAAATGGCTTGATGACGGCGCTGTTAGAAAGCACCAACTTACTAGGTACGCTAAATACTGATTACGCCATTTTGGAAGTTGATGAAAATATTGTACCAAGAGTATTAGCACCACTCCAGCCGCGAATCATTCTCTGTTTAAACTTGTTCCGCGACCAACTCGATAGGTACGGGGAGGTAGACACAATTAGTAAGCGTTGGACAAAAGTTATTTCTACCCTACCACCAGAAACGGTAGTAATTCCCAATGCTGATGACCCAACTTTATCTAATCTCGGTCAGCAGTTACCCCAACGGGTGTTATTCTTTGGCTTGAATGAACCAGAACATTATCTAGAAGCAATTCCTCACGCTGTTGATTCTATTTATTGCCCCAAATGTGGACACTCCCTAGATTACAAAGGTGTTTATTTGTCTCATTTGGGAGATTTTACTTGTCCCAAGTGTGGTTTTAGTAAAAGTAAACCGACTCTCGAAAGTAGTGAATGGTCGCAAATTCTAGTTGGTTTGTACAACAAATATAATACTTTGGCGGCTGCTACTGCGGCTATTGAGTTGGGAGTTGATGAAGTAACAATCAGAGATACTATTAATACCTTCCAAGCTGCGTTTGGTCGGGCTGAAGATTTAGTAATTAACGGTAAACGAGTGCGAATATTGTTATCAAAAAATCCTGTGGGGACGAATGAAACCATTCGCGTAGTTACTCAAAGCACAGATAAAACCACATTGCTGGTATTGAACGATCGCACGCCCGATGGTACTGATGTATCCTGGATTTGGGACGTAGATACCGAGAAATTAGTCGAACGCGGCGGGACTTTAGTAGTGAGTGGCGATCGCGTCTACGATATGGCACTACGTCTACGTTACAGCCAAAAGTCCCCTGAGAGTAACTTAAATTTAATTGTCGAAGAAGATTTGCGACAAGCGATCGCAACTGCATTAGAGCATACACCAGAGAATGAAACCTTGCATATTCTACCCACCTACTCAGCCATGTTAGAAGTGCGAGAAGTTCTAACTGGTCGGAAAATTCTTTAAATTTGTCATTTGTCATTTGTCATTTGTCATTGGTCATTTGTAATCGTCCCATTTCTCATTCCCTAAATTTATGAGTTCTCAAAATTTAGAATTAACAATTGGTTGGTTGTACCCGACGCTGATGAGTACTTATGGCGATCGCGGTAATGTAATTACTATAGAACGTCGCGCTCAATGGCGGGGATACGATGTTAAAGTGTTACCCTTAGATCAAAATTCTACAGCCGCAGATATTAAAACTGTCGATGTAATCGTAGGTGGTGGCGCACAAGACCGTCAGCAAGAAATTGTTATGCGTGATTTGCAAGGTGCGAAAGCTGATGCAATGCGCGACAAAATCGAAAATGGCACACCAGGAGTATTTACTTGTGGTTCACCCCAATTACTGGGACATTATTATGAACCGGGTTTGGGGCAACGGATTGAAGGTTTGGGGATACTCGATTTAGTTTCCGTGCATCCTGGTGAAAATACTAAGCGCTGTATTGGTAACTTGGTAATTGAAGTGACAGCCTCACGTCTGGCGCGAGATTTAAAAGAGATGACAGGTAGCACACCTTATTTGGTAGGCTTTGAAAATCACGGCGGACGCACCAAGTTGGGAAAAGTGGAAGCATTGGGGCGAGTGGTGTACGGTTTGGGAAATAATGGTGAAGATGGGACAGAAGGAGCATTTTATCAGAATGCGATCGCTACTTATTCTCACGGGCCATTGTTACCAAAAAATCCCTTCGTCGCCGATTGGTTAATTCAAACAGCGCTGCGGCTAAAGTATCAGCAGGAAATTACCTTAAAACCTTTTGACGATAGCCTCGCTGCACAAGCACGAGAAGCGATGTTTAAGAGATTGAAAGTCAGTTTACCAAATCCTACGGCGGCGAAAGTTTAACTTTAGTCCCCTGATTAAGCCTCTCTCCGTGTCGGGGAGAGGTTTGGAGAGGGGTCAAATTTGACATAATAAAGCGGGGGAAAAGCATGACTCAAACCTTAGCCAAACAAGTAACATTTGATGAATTTATCGCCTGGTATCCCGAATCTTCAGACAGGCATTATGAACTACATGATGGGGTAATTGTTGAAATGCCTAAGCCAACAGGGAAGCACTCAGAGATAGCTGGGTTTATAAATGGTTCTTTGTTTATTGAAATCACCCGTTTGTCAATCCCTTGCTTTATCCCTAAAGAATGCGTCATCAAGTCACTTAACACTGATTCCGCTTATGAACCAGATGTCATTGTTCTTGATAGACAAGCTCTCAGCAACGAACCACGCTGGAAAAAAGAATCTATCATTACGCTGGGTAGTTCCGTCAAGTTGGTTGTAGAAGTTGTTTCAACCAACTGGAGTGATGATTATGCTTTGAAGCTAGAAGATTACGAGTCTTTGGGTATTCCTGAATATTGGATTGTAGACTATCTAGG
>NZ_JADEXF010000795.1 GCF_015207245.1 Nostoc cf. edaphicum LEGE 07299 | reverse complement strand
GAGAATATCTCTATCAACCCTTGATATTACAAACACTTCTATGGCAAAGCCAATTGAATTTAATTTATTTGCACCTTATAACAAAGGAGCAGCATTAATTGGTTCTTTTTCTGATTGGCAAGAAATTCCAATGGAAAAAGGTGATGATGGTTATTTTCGTACAAGTGTTGAACTAGAAGACGGCGTTTATAAATATAAATTCCGCGTTCAATCAAATTCATGGTTTTTTGAACCAGAGCAATGGGTTGATGTAACAGATCCTTATGCAAGTGATATAGATGAACAAAGTGGAAAAGATGATGGTATTGTCCGGGTCAAAGATGGGCAAAGGATTACCGATACTTATGTTTGGCAACATGATGATAAACCTTTACCTGCTGACCACGAATTAGTAATTTATGAATTGCATGTCGGTGACTTTTCTGGTGGCGAGGACGATCCTTATGCACGAGGCAAGTACAAACACGTCATTGAAAAGTTAGACTATTTGTGTGAGCTGGGAATCAACGCTATTGAGTTGATGCCACTTAAAGAATATCCTGGTGATTATAGTTGGGGTTACAACCCTCGTCACTTCTTTGCAACAGAATCAAGTTATGGTTCTACTGCCGAGTTAAAAAATTTGATTGATGAGTGTCATGGTAAAGGCATTCGTGTAATTCTTGACGGAATTTACAACCACTCAGAAGCATCTGCTCCTTTAACACAAATCGACCACGATTATTGGTATCATCACGAACCTCGTGACCCTGACAATAATTGGGGGCCTGAGTTTAATTACGAACATTATGATGAGAAATTAGATATTAAACCAGCCTGGAAATTTATTGGTGAGACAATTCGTTTTTGGATTGGAGAATATCATCTTGATGGTATTCGCTATGATGCGGCGCGGCAAATTGCTAACTACGACTTCATGCACTGGATTGTTCAGGAAGCCAAAAAAACTGCTAGCATGAAGCCTTTTTATAATGTTGCCGAACACATTCCTGAAACTACCAGCATTACCAATGTAGATGGGCCAATGGATGGTTGCTGGCATGATAGTTTTTATCACTGCATTCTAGAACACATTTGCGGTGATACGTTTGATTTAGAGCGTCTCAAAGATGTGATTGACTGCAAGCGCCAAGGCTTTTTGGGTGCTACCAATGTAGTAAATTATCTCACCAACCACGACCATAATCATGTCATGGTTGAACTGGGAAACCGTGAGATTTTTGACGAAGAAGCATTTCGGCGGGTCAAATTAGGAGTAGCCATCCTAATGACTGCTGTTGGTGTGCCTTTGATTTGGATGGGAGAAGAATTTGGCGAGTATAAACCTAAACAACCTGAGTCATCCAAAATCGATTGGACGCTGTTAGGTAACGATCTAAATCGTGGTTTATTTGAATCATACAAAGGCTTAACCAACCTGCGTAAAAGCAATCATTCTCTTTACACAGAAAATATCGATTTTATCCACGAAAATCCTGAAGCAAAAGTATTAGCTTATACTCGTTGGAATGATGAAGGTTCTCGTGTAGTCGTAATTGCAAATTTCTCAGAAAACTTTCTAGCTGACTATCACGTTCCGAACTTTCCTAGTGCTGGTACATGGCACGAGTGGACAGGCAATTATGATGTCGAAGCTGGTGATGATGGTATCATAGCTGACTTAGGACCATACGAAGCCAAAGTTTTTGTATGGCAGTAACTATATACACTACCACTGAATCAGTAGTCTAATAGCAAAGAAAAGGGGAAATATCTTTTCCCCTTTTCAGTTATTATTTTAGTTCACATACAGTTTAATTATAAATTTGTTAATTAAAAAATAAGCTATTTTAAAATTTCATCGGTTTGTGTTACACTTTTGAATTGAAGTGCGTCTATAGAATTGCCAAAGCATCCCCCATGCACAACAAATTATTTAATAGTAATATCGATAACGCTAACATTGAGAACGATCGCATTTTATTAACTCCCAATGAAGTTAAGTCAAAATTACCTTTAACACAATTAGCCGAACAAAGAGTTTTAGCATATAGACAGGAAATAGAAGATATCCTGGATTTTCAAGATCGCAGGAAATTTATAGTAGTTGGTCCATGCTCAATCCATGATCCAAAAGCAGCGCTCGAATATTCTGAGAGATTAAAAATCTTGTCCGAGCGAGTCAAGGATAACTTGCTACTAATTATGCGAGTGTATTTTGAAAAACCAAGAACAACCGTAGGCTGGAAAGGGTTAATTAACGATCCAAATATGGATGATTCTTTCCATGTAGAGAAAGGTTTATTAATTGCACGGGAGCTACTATTAAAAATTACAGAGTTGGGATTACCTGCTGGCACAGAAGCGCTAGATCCAATTATACCTCAATACATTAGTGAACTGATTACATGGTCTGCCATTGGCGCACGCACAACTGAATCACAAACTCACCGCGAAATGGCAAGTGGACTTTCGATGCCTGTGGGTTTTAAAAATGGTACTGATGGCAATATTCAAGTAGCTTTGAATGCCCTACAATCTGCTGGAAACCCGCATAGTTTTCTGGGAATTAATCAAAACGGACAGGTCAGCGTTTTTCAAACTAAAGGTAATGGCTACGGTCACGTAATTTTAAGGGGTGGTAGTCAACGCAACTTCGATCCAGCAAATGTCAAACGGGTAGAAGAGAAATTAAAACAGGCAAATTTACCACCGAGAATTGTTATCGACTGTAGCCACGGCAATACCAATAAAGATTACAAATTACAAGGTGCTGTCTTAGAGAATATTATTCAGCAAATAGTGGATGGTAATACATCAATTGTTGGCATGATGCTGGAATCGCATTTGTATGAAGGTAGTCAACCGATTACTGGGAAACAAGAAGAATTAAAATATGGTGTTTCTGTAACTGACAAATGTATTAGCTGGGAAGAAACGGAAAAAATTATTTTGGCTGCTCACGAAAAACTTAAGTGAGAAGTTAGAATTCAGAATATACAGCAGTTTTCTTTTGCATGAAGTACAAAGTTACGGGTTTTGAGGCAGGAGGCAGGAGGTAGAAACTATTTTTATCTAATGTTGAGTCTTGCATTTTGTACCTCATTAATATTGAATATTTTTATGTAAATTTTCG
>NZ_JADEXF010000794.1 GCF_015207245.1 Nostoc cf. edaphicum LEGE 07299 | reverse complement strand
TTTTAAAAAAGGTTTATCTGTCTGTCGTGTATGGCAATGAGTCAACCTCGACTTTTAGCTATGCCTCTTATGGGATATTGATGTGTGGTGTGGTCGGAAACGTCGAATTAGGTTATGAATTCGGTCAGTTAGCCCTCGACCTACTTTCACGTTATCAAAATTCTGAATTGAAAGGGAAAACTTTATTACTAGTGTATTTGTACACAAGACATTGGAAAATGCACCTGGGTGAGATATTAAATCCCTTGCAGATGACCTATTGTAGTTGTTTAGATGTGGGCGATTTGACTTTCGCGGGCTTCTCTGCCTATAACTACGGTTTTTACTCCTATTTTGCCGGACAGAATTTAACGCAACTAGAGTCGGAAGTTGCTGGATATTGTGAAGCACTCAAGCATTTCAAGCAAAATTTAACTCTGACTTATTCCCAGTTGATTCGACAAATTTTGCTCAATTTAATGGGCGATGCAGATAACGTGTTGGTGTTGAACGGTGCAGCCTACAATGAACAGCATCAACTTCCATTACATGAAGCAGCAGGCGATCGCACCGGATTAGCATTGTTGGGAATCAATAAACTGGTTGTGTCCTATCTGTTTTCAGAGTTTGAACAAGCCGTAGAACAAGCCAGGCAGGGAAAACAGTATTTGGATGCTGTCCTTGCTTTCGTATATGTACCGATCTTTCATTTCTATGAGTCTTTAGCTCAACTAGCATGGTTTGAGCGACTTTCAACCCCAGAACAGCAGCAAGCAAAGGAATGCATCGCTGCCAACCAAGAAAAACTTAAGTACTGGGCAACTCATGCCCCGATGAATTTCTTGCACAAGTTTCATCTAGTTGAAGCGGAACGAGAGCGAGTGCAAGGCAACAAAGCCGAGGCAATAGATTTGTTTGATCGCGCCATCACCGAAGCCAAAGAAAACCATTACATCCAAGAAGAAGCGCTGGCCAATGAACTGGCAGCTAAATTTTACCTTGACTGGGGTAAACAACGGATCGCTCAGTCATACATGACCGAAGCCTACTACGGCTATGCTCGCTGGGGTGCAAAAGCCAAGGTTGCCGACTTGGAAAAACGCTATCCCCAACTGCTCACCCCCATCCTCCAGCAAACCCGTTTCCCCTTCTCAACTAATGAAACAATCTTCTCATTAGGGAGTGTCACCTCCACCTCCAATAGTAGCAGCGTCTCTGTTGCTTTAGATTTAGCTACCATTCTCAAAGCTTCCCAAACTCTTTCTGGGGAAATCGAACTCGAAAAACTGCTTTCAGCTTTGCTGCATATTGTCATTGAAAATGCTGGAGCCGATAAATGTGTATTCATGCTTTTGGAGTCAGATCGGTTGCTAGTTCAGGCGTTAGCACAGCTTTCCCTGAGCGGTGTACAGAATCAGGCTGCCGTCGATTTTTACTCGATGTTGCTCAACCCACAGCCTGTTGAAGACTCAGTTGATGTGCCAGTTGGCTTAATTAATAATGTCAAACGCAACTTACAACCAGTAGTAATTACTGATGCAACGGTACATTCGCAACTACTCAATGATCCGTATATTCAGCAACAGCAACCCAAAAGTATCTTGTGCAGCCCAGTTTTGCGTCAGGGTAAATTGCTGGGCGTATTGTACCTAGAAAATAATTTGGCAACCGGAGCCTTTACAAGCGATCGCATCGAACTGCTAAACTCAGTTTGCGCTCAAGCGGCAATTTCTTTAGAAAATGCTCAACTTTATCGAAATTCGCAGAACTATGCTCAACAGTTAACACAATCTCTAGCAAAATTGCAGGCTAGTGAAATCCGCTTCCAAAATCTGACGAATAATATTCCTGGGATGGTGTACCAATTCCGTCTGGAGGTGGATGGTTCAACTTCAACACCCTACGTTAGTTCTGGCTGTCTCGACTTATATGAGTTAGAGCCAGAGTTGGTGATGGCAGGGACGCATAGCCTTTACGCTATGAATCATCCTGACGATCGCCCAGCTATTGCCCAAGCGATCGCTTACTCTGCCCAAAATCTCACACCCTTTGAGGAAGAATGGCGGATTATCCTGCCTTCAGGAACCGTAAAATGGATTCGATCTGCGGCTCGACCAGAGCGACAAGCCGATGGGGCAATCATCTGGGATGGGGTAGTGATTGATATTAGCGATGTCTACGACGAGCTTCGCTTACGCAAACAAGCCGAAGCATCTCTAGCCAAAGAACGAGAATTCTTGAATGCCATTATTCACAATATTACCGATGGGATTGTTGTTTGTGATGCTAGTGGCAAATTGACTCTATTTAACAAAGCAACTCGTGAATTTCATGGTCTACCAGTAGAATCATTACCACCAGAACAATGGGCGGAACACTTCGATCTCTATCAACCTGATGGTCAAACACTCCTATCAACAACAGAAATTCCTCTGTTTCGTGCCTTGCAAGGAGAAATCGTCGAAAATGCCGAAATGGTAATTGCGCCGAAGCATGGTTCTAGGAGAATTTTGTTAGCTAGTGGACAAGCGATCTTCGATGCTTCGGGTAACAAACTTGGTGCAGTAGTTGTGATGCGAGATATTAGCGATCGCAAAAAATCAGAACTTGCCTTGCAGCAAAAATCGCTTGATTTGCAACAAGCACTTACTGATCTACAAAATGCCCAATTACAAATAGTCCAAAGTGAAAAAATGTCAGCACTAGGCAATTTAGTTGCTGGTGTCGCTCACGAAATGAATAATCCTCTCGGTTTTATTGCTGCCAGTCTCAAACAAGCTAAACCTACCCTTACTGATGTAGTTGAACACTTAAAACTCTATCAATTAAGCTTACCCAATGCAAGTGATGAAATCAAAGACCATGCCGAAGAAATTGACTTGGATTATAGCTTAGAAGACTTGCCTAAGATGATTGATGCCATGTCAATGGCGTGCGATCGCCTGAAAAACATCAGCACCAGTTTACGAACTTTCTCGCGTGCCGATAAAGATTATAAAGTACCGTTTAATATTCACCAAGGTATCGACAGCACGATTTTAATTTTGAAACATCGTCTCAAAGCTAACGAGCAACGTCCAGCAATTAAAGTGATAACTCAATACAGCATTTTGCCTCAAATTGAGTGTTTCCCTGGAC
>NZ_JADEXF010000793.1 GCF_015207245.1 Nostoc cf. edaphicum LEGE 07299 | reverse complement strand
ACCCAAAAGTACGTGCAGGAGCAATTTCCGTAGCAAAGCTAGCAGAAGCGTTTTCTAGTTCAGCGGTTAGCGACCAACTATGCCATTGATTACCAATAGCAGGCAGGTCAAAATCAATACCGTAACTAAAGCGGGTTTCTGGTGCTGGGAGGGCACATACAAAGGCATCCCCTTGATAGACCCATATTGGTTCTGTAATAGCTAAGGGAACTTGGTTGTTAACGGGTTGTGAGACTAAGCCAACTTGGGCAATATTGGCTGTCCACACACTTGCTGAACCATCTAAAAGTGGAACTTCTGTCCCATCAATTTCAATCCGAGCATTATCCACGCCCAGACTCGAAAGTGCTGCCAACAAATGCTCTACCGTGCGAACATATACCTCACCCTTACCCAACTGAGTTGAGAGAACAGTGTGATTAACTGCTGCAACTTGGGCTGGGACGATCGGCAAATCCGGTAAATCCACCCGCACAAAGTAGCGTCCACTTCCCGCCTCGGCTGGTAATATCCGCACCTGGGTATTCACACCGCTATGCAGTCCCACCCCTATTTGGGTGATTTGGGCTGCTAGAGTGTGCTGTCGCATAGCCGAAAAGTCAATATATTTCCTTTAGTATTGTTCATCATCTGTTTTGGTAAAATCCCTGATATCCCCTGAAAAATGTCATTAATCCCTTTATCGGAACAGTATTGAGGTAAATGTAAAAATTAGCAAGCTAATCCAGAAAAGTTAATTGTCATTTGTCCTTTGTCCTTTGTCAGTTGTCCTTCGTGATTCACTAATGACCAATGACCAATGACTAATGACAAACGACTAATTAAAATCTTTCGCCAATACCGAAATTAATCCGGCTATCACCATCATCGTTGATACCGTAATCAATCCGAATCGGCCCCAGTGGAGACTGGACGCGAACGCCAAGACCATAACCATAGCCACTGCCATTTTTGTTCAACACTTCAGCAGCCCTAGTACTAGTTCCCAGATCACTGCCGAGATCAAAAAATAGTGCGCCGCTAACTACTGAAAAAACTGGAAACCGATACTCAACTGATGCTTGCACATAAGAGCGTCCACTACCTAATGCTCCTTCTTCATAACCCCGAACGGAGTTGCTACCCCCAAGGGTAAAAGCTTCGTAAGGAGGCAAGTCACCGAGGATAGTTCCTGCTTGCAAGTTAAATGCTAAGGTTTGTGCCCCTTTGCTGAGGCTAATCAGCTTAATGGGTAAATATTGGCTGTAGCTACCCCGCAATCTGGTGAGGAAGATGTTGCCTAGCCCCACAGGGACTGACTGATCGACTCCAAAGCGGAGATAAGAACCACTAGTGGGTTGCAGGGGGTTATTACGGAGATCGCGCTGTGCCCCCACTTGCAACAGTAATAAATCGTCTTGACCGCTGCTAGAGAGGGTCAGTGGAATTTCATCACTCAGGCGGTTTCCAGTATCATCATCAAATACCGCTCCTGTTTTTCTCAGATTACCATCAGCATCACGGGCGGAAACTCGTTGATACTGCAAACCTGCTGAGGCAGTCCAGACAGAAGTTTTATAAGGATTGGCAGACAGGGGACGGGTAAAGGTGACACCACCACCTAGACGGAGAATGCGGGGGCGATCCTGAGAATCTACATCCGTGGTATTACCTGGATTAAACGTCCTAATGTCTTCATCTTTACCATCAAAAATCAACGAAATAGAACTGCGACGGAAAATATTGGTTGTGTAGGAAGTCCGGTAAGGATCTCCTGCGATCCAGGGGTCGGTAAACCGCAAGTCAAACAGCAGTTCTCGTTCTCCTACTTGTATTTCTGTCCCCAGTTTTTGGTTCCTACCGTTCAGGTTTTGCTGTTGATAGCTAACTGTTCCAAAAAGTCCGCTAGCAGAACTAATCCCTGCCCCAGCCGCAATAGAACCGCTGCTGCGTTCAGCTACATTCACTACTACATCCACCTTGCTGGGATCGGTACCAGGGTCAAGGGACACATTCACATCTTCAAACAGTCCCAGTCCATACACGCGCTGTAGGTCTTTTTGTACTGTGTTGCGATTGAATACTTGTCCTGGCTTCAACTCCACTTCTCGGGTAATGATGTACTCCTGTGTCCGTCCGCGAATTGGTTGTCCTTTCTCGTCTGTTTCCTGACCATCTTTGTTGCGGAACCGGACTCTAATATTCTCTACTACCCCTTCTGCTACTTGTAAGGTAACAACTCCGCTTTCAGAGACTTGTGGTGCTCCAATCACGTTGGCTAGTACGTAACCTTGGTCTTGATACCGCTTGTTTAACTGCTTGATGCCTTCTTGCAAGTCACGCAAGTTGAGGATTTTGCCATACTGCTCCTTAAAGACTTCATTCACAGTATTAGCTGGGAGTACAGAAGCAACACCAGTGCCAGGATTGGCTTGCACTTCTACTTTACTGAGAATGGGGTTAGGCTGGACAACAAAGCTCACCCGCACTCCCAAGGGGGTATCTTCTGGCGCTGCTTGGACGTTGGAGAAGAAGCCAGTACCAAAGATGGCGTTAATATCTTCTTGCAGTTGGCTGCGGGTTGTTGTTTGCCCTGGTTGGGTACGAATTACTCTGTAAACTTGGCTTTCCAGTTCTGGTGATAGTTGGCCAGCTTGGGATCTAACTACTACTTCCGATACCAGTACGCGGGGATCGTTAGCTTCTGGGGCTGTGTTGGGTTGAGTATTACCCGGAGTTGTCGGTGGGTTAACATTCTGCGGACTGGGAGTAGTACCTGGGAATGGCGCAGGTGTTCTTTGTTGACTTGCTGGGGGGGGGATATCTGGAGTAGCTGATGGATCTGGAGTTGTGGGTAATAAAGGTTCCGTTGTCGGTGGATTAACATTTTCTGGGACTGGAGTGGTCTCAGGAGTTGGGGAAAACGTTGGTTCTTGAATTTCTGGCGGTGGAATGTCTGGAGCCGGAGACGGCTGTTGAGTAGGGCTGGGATTTATTTCAGGGGTTTGTGCAGTTGTTGGCGTTGTGGAGGTTGGCACAATTACCTCTGGGGTCGCGATCGCTGCTGGGTTGGCAGGGTAAATTGCAACGACGCGGGATTGGGGAAGCTCCGCCTCTATAACTCCTGTGGATTTAGGTCG
>NZ_JADEXF010000792.1 GCF_015207245.1 Nostoc cf. edaphicum LEGE 07299 | reverse complement strand
CCTCAATGGTGTAATTAGTATCGGGAGAATGGTATTGCCAAACATCGATGGGTTTAGCACCACCCAACGCTTCAAAACTGTCGCGAATTGTTTGGCGCAAATGTTCTGGGTTGCCATTGCTTGTCCAGTTGCCATCGGGACGCATCAATCCACCCTTCGTTGCCACAATTACTTGGCTAACATCGCCTTTGTAACTGGTAAGTGCCTTGTGAATTAATCTCTCGTTGTGGTGCTTATCTGACTCATCTTTGCAGTAAGAATCGGCAGTGTCAATAAATGTAATACCCAGATCCAAGGCACGATGAATAACTTGGATTGATTCCGATTCGGGAGGACGATTAGAAATTGACATGGGCATACCACCCAAACCGATCGCACTTACAAAGATACCAGTTTTTCCTAGTTGTTTGGTTTCCATGCTTCTAGCTATAGCTTTCTGCCCCAATTATCTATCAGTTAGTTATTCCTTATAAATCCTCCCTAGTACTTAGACTTGAGGATAAGTGAATCTCATTCTTCTTTCTGCTAGGTGTGAGAATACCACATTATTTGACAAACAACCGTCGTTGCCTCTAACTTTTAGCTAATAATGAGTACTAATCTAAGATTTAGTATTTAATTTTATTCAAGTCATGTTTGATTGCAGTTTTGGTGAATTTAATTCTTATTCAAGCTTGCCAATATTTAGATCCATTTGCCATTTTCTTAAAGGAGGAATAGTTGCGAACCAGTAGATTACTTAATAATATTTACGCACTTAAAACAGACGTAAATATCATTAAGCAGTTCTGCTGGCTAAATTATTTTCTCTAAATTTTCTCATAAATTTAGAGAAAATAATTAATAGCCCTCTATAGTATAACCAGCAGATTGAACCATCTGTTTAATTGACTCTTCAGAAGCCGCAGCATCTACAGTTACAGTTTTAGTATCAACGTTTACATCTACTTTGGCATCAGACTCCATAGTCAGAATAGATTTAGTTATTTTCTTGGCGCACTCATCACCTTTAATATCTGGAACTTTCAATTGAATTGCCATTACTTACCTCATTACGTAAACTTAAATTTACATTTAAGAAATATAATATCGATTTTAAGAGTGAGCGCACATCTTACTTGAGTTAGGGAATTGACCGTTACAGAAATAGTAATAACTAATAGTTATATCTAAATCGTTATTGAAAAATATTTAGGCAGCAAAACCAAAATAAAATACCAAAATATATAAAACTTTTTATGAAAATGCACTTAGTACTACTAAGTTATAAAAAGCCGCTTGTTTAGTTGATTCTGAAGACTCCACCAGACATTCACTCTGTTTTTCTAGGCGTTGCTGTTTGACGTAGTTGTTCTTATAGCACTGTCCAATCGTACAAGCGTCTATACGTAATTCACAAAACCTTTTTATCTGTAGTTTTTAATTTATTGTATGCTTCAGATACTTTTGCCCAACATTTGGAGTACATATAGATTCAAAAAACAGCTATCTTGCGACATAAATATACTGTCGGCTTCGCAACAAAGACTTTCAGTGACACAATTATGATAGGAGTGTTGGACACTGCTAATTTGGGTATTGACGATAGAGACTGCTTCACATTGCGAATGGAAACGATTCCTGAAATGTGCCATTAGTTAAAGTGCGATCGCTAGAAGCAACGAAAAAATTAGCATTTTTCGTTTGATTTATTTTCTAATCTCTACAATTAACAGTGACGCTCTAAAACTTGCTAATGCTTCTCTACAAGACGCTACACCTAGCTTGTTTTTGCGTAAGGGCACGCTATAAGTGACGCGCGCCTTCAGGATGCTGAAGTCATCTTGCTCATAAACACAACCTAGTCAACTACAAATACCCACTTTGTCAGTTTGTCTAATTGAGATATGTTTGGTAAATAAAATAAGTAGCCTACATCATCGGCTGTTATTCCACACTTGACATAAAGCATTGTGAGTGCAAAACGTCTGCCAGAAACTATTGCCCATGTCAGAATTACCCGCCAATCCTGGCAACACGGCTTCCTAGAAGGCGAAGTGAATGCGGGTGAGTTTGAGTGGCATTTCCAGTGGCATTTTCGCCGGGGAGAACTTGCCGTCAAGCCTTCCAAAGGCCGCGCCTTAATTAAAGAACCCCTCGGTCGATTTTTGGAGCAACAAGATTATCAGCTAGAGCCTGGAGGAGACTATGCTTTTACGATTCGGGCGGAACTTTAGAAGTTAGGAGTTAAGAGTTAGGAGTTAACGATCTAATTCCTCACTCCTGACTGCTTAGTGTTGATTCTGTGAGGCGATTTAAGTATCTTTCGATTAAGAGGATGGCAACAATGTCATCTATAGGTCTTGGTGGCTGCCGCAGACCCTGTGGCAATAGCTTTATTAGCCCTTTGGGCGGGAACATTTGCCAATAGCGATCGCGTGCTTCTAAAGTTGTGTAGCGCTCATCCACTAAAATAATACTCAGCGGTTCTGTCAATTCTTGATATAATTTCTGTCTCCACTCTTTGGCTGTAGTTTGGTCGCCCATGACCATCAAAGAGATCGGAAACTTTTGACGCAGTGTCTCAATGGTAGCGATCGCCTCTTTTGCTAGCACGACCTGATGATAATACAGTTGCCGATCCAGTCCCATCACCGCTAAACCACACTTATCTCGACCTGGATCAAACCCCAAGATGACTGGTTGCGTTGGTGAAAATTCACGGAAATTCATAATTAATTAAAAATTAAAAATAAAAAATGTACCCTTACAGGGATCTTGCTACTCGTAGTGTCTGCTAAATAAAAAATGCAGCTACAGCAACTATTTTGACTGCTGTTCAATATGTTTAAATCTTACTAATAACAGTGTGCAAATTATTTTTTAAGTACTAAAAATAATTTTTCCGTTAACTATTGCCACCAACTTTACTCTCAATGGCCCGGCTGTATAAGTATTGTCTGCTGCGATCGCTTTGATCTCCAAGGGTTGATTATACCGTCTTAATTGGCTGACAAAGCGCAGAAAAGTCCCCTCTACTTGCACATTTTCGACAATTCCAGCATTACGGGCACGAAATTGAGAAGCAGAAATCAGTATTTCTAGCCGCTGCTGTAATTGATAAGATGTCATGGTTTTGGAA
>NZ_JADEXF010000791.1 GCF_015207245.1 Nostoc cf. edaphicum LEGE 07299 | reverse complement strand
CAATTATATAGGCTTGGATGAATACCTGAACATCTGCCAACAAAATGGGTTCACCCAAAGAAATGACAAGTTGCAGTTGAGCAGCTATCTGCACGATTTGGGAGTATGCTTGCACTTCCAGAAAGATTCACTTTTGAACAAGACCGTCATCCTCAAGCCAAAGTGGGGAACTGATGCAGTCTACAAAGTGCTGGATAATGAAAAGGTGATTCGCAACCTGGGTAGTTTCACACGGACTGACTTGGCAAACATCTGGTGTGAAGACGAATACGCCACGATGCATGGTGAACTCTTGCAGCTGATGATCAACTTCAAGCTGTGCTACGAAATTCCTAGAAGCCCAGGAAAGTATATTGCCCCACAACTGCTATCTGCTAATCAACCGTCTTATAACTGGGATGAAACCAACAACCTGATTCTGCGTTACACTTACGACTTCATGCCCAAGGGCATCATCACCCAGTTTATCGTCGCCATGAATAAGTTGAGGAATAAACAACAATATGTCTGGAAAAGCGGCGTTGTTCTCAGTAAAGACCAGACGGAGGCAGAGGTGATTGAATATTATGGCAAGCAGGAGATAAAGATTCGAGTTTCAGGTCGTCACAAAAGAGATTTGATGACCATAGTTACAGATGAACTCGATGATATTCATGACTTGTACAAGCGACTGAAGTACAACAAGTTTATCCCCTGTAATTGTGTAACTTGCAAAGATAACCAAGAGCCACACTTTTATTTATTTGAGGAATTACGAGACTTTATCGCCAATAAGCAAGACAAGATTCAATGTCGCAAGAAACCCTACAAAATGGTGAATGTCTTGGGCTTAATTGATGATGTAATGGACAAAGACCAATTTATTCAGCAAGGAGAAATCAGAGGAGGCGGAGATAATTATTATATAAACGCTAAAGAAGTTCAAATTCAAAAAGGGAATAATCTTATGTCTAATCAATCTCCACAAGAAGAAAAGCCAAAGTCAGAAGATGTTAAACTTCCGTTTGCTTTTCGCAATGGAATGTTCTATTTATTTGTAACTGTAGTTATATTTTGTCTAATTGCATTTTTTGGTGGTTCGCTACCATTTCATTATCTAGCTTTAACAATTATTGGTACAGCAATATTTATGGTCTTAATCGGCGTTCTGCAACTACGTCAAGATAACCGCCTTTCTGAGAAATCTTTTGTAGATTTAACAAAAATGGTACTGGAACAATTGCCTTTAATTAGTAATATTATTAAGCAGTTTCAAAGCAACAAATAAAAGCCCTACGAATGGAATCCGCGGCTATAAAAACGTGACGCTTTGCTAATTCGTCTACATGAATTGCCCCTACCTAAAAATCTATTTCAACTCAATAATTCCAAAACTTTAGGGGTGGTTATGAAACCACCCCTTTATTCTGCTAATATTTAGAATTTACTTGCAGACCCCTTAATGGGAAGTTAATTTACTCAGAAATGTTAATCTAACTTTCAACTTGAGAAGTAGCCAATGTTGGTGCAGAGAAAATACGCGAGTACAGACTTGATGGTTGTTGATGAGCAACAACTGGTAGAACTTGGCGAGCATGGGCGGCTAATTCTACTGCTTTCACATCATAAGTCTGCGTTGCTAACTTGGGATAAAACCCGATTCCGATGATTGGCAGTAACAAACAAGCGGTAATAAATATTTCGCGGGGTTTGACATCAGATATTACAGCATCCAAGTGTAACTCTTGATTTTGCTCCCCGTAGAACACTTGACGCAGCATCGACAGTAAATAAATCGGTGTCAAAATCACGCCAACTGCTGACAGCAGCACGACTACAACTTTGAAGCTGGAACTGTAAACATCACTGCTGGCGATACCTAGAAACACCATCAACTCACCCACAAAACCACTCATTCCGGGTAAAGCGAGAGAAGCCATTGAACCAATGGTAAACAGAGCAAAGGTTTTGGGCATTACTTTAGCCATACCGCCCATTTTATCCATCATTAAGGTGTGGGTGCGATCGTAAGTCACGCCAGAGAGGAAGAACAAGCTAGCAGCAATCAAGCCGTGGGAAACCATCTGTAAAACTGCACCACTGATACCAAGCTCTGTGTAAGAGGCAATCCCAATCAGCACAAACCCCATGTGGGCAATTGAAGAGTAAGCCAAGCGGCGTTTGAGATTGGTTTGGGCAAAAGCACAGCAAGCACCATAGACAATGTTAACCACACCCAAAACTGCTAACACTGGGGCAAAAGTCACATGGGCATTGGGCAACATTTCCACATTGAAGCGGATGAGGGCGTAACCACCCATTTTTAACAATACACCAGCCAAAATCATTGAACCGGGTGCTGATGCTTCACCGTGGGCATCAGGCAGCCAAGTGTGTAAAGGGAAAATCGGCAGTTTTACACCGAAGGCAATCAAGAAACCCGCATAAACCAATAATTCCAAAGTTTTGGGGTATTCTTTCATTCCTAGAGTCGCCATATCGAAAGTGACGATATCTCCAGAGAATGCCATTGCAAAACCAGCAATCAAAATAAATATTGATGCAGCAGCGGTGTAAAGAATGAACTTAGTAGCGGCATAACGGCGGTTTTGTCCTCCCCAAATGGAAATCAGCAGGTAAACCGGCACTAACTCGATTTCCCACATTAGGAAGAACAACAGCAAATCTTGGGCAACAAATACGCCAAGTTGGGCGCTGTACATCGCTAACATCAAACCATAAAATAATCGCGGCTTGGTGGTAACTTTCCAAGCCGCGAATATTGCGAGGGTATTTATTAAGCCTGTCAGAAGCAGTAAGGGCATCGATAAACCATCAACCCCCACAGCCCAATGCAAACCTAACTGCGGTATCCAAGGATAGTTTTCTACAAGTTGAAGTGTTGAGCTTTGGAAGTCGTACTTATACCAAAAGGCATAAATCATCAGTGCAAAGTCGGCAAAAGCAACTCCCAGACCATACCAGCGGACAGTTCTACCTTCCTTGTCTGGGATTAGGGGGATGGCTAAGGCAGCCACCAAGGGTAAGAGGATTATGGCTGTTAGCCAGGGAAATTCAATAGCATTCATCACTTCTAACAATCAATTTGGCTTATCGCTTTTAATTTCATTATATTAAGGAAT
>NZ_JADEXF010000790.1 GCF_015207245.1 Nostoc cf. edaphicum LEGE 07299 | reverse complement strand
ATCATGTCCTGAAGGGCGTTCTTTCGGTTTATAATATTTTTCTGGATTTTCTTGAAGTTTTTTCATTCGTTCCGAATAAGGAACGAGAACCTTACTTACATTCGCTTTAGGATTATCAGTTTTTGATAACCACCAAACAGTATTTACCGAATCCTTCACTCGAATTTTACGCTTATTAACCCATTCAATAGGTGAAGGTAACTTAGATGGATTGTACCAAAAAAACTCTTCTGCCAGACGAAAATCTAGTTCATCACATAATTTAATTAAAATACGGTAGTTATAAAGTGATCGAACTGGACGTTTAGTTTGATAAGCTCCACCAAGATCAATTACAAAACTTCCATGTGGTGCAAGAACTCTATAGACCTTTTTACAGAATGCAAAAAGCCAATTTACATAAGCTTCTTGATCAACATTTCCATAACTCTTCTCACGTTGTAATGCAAATGGTGGCGAAGTCATAACTAGATCAATTGAGTCTGAATCAAGATAATCCAGTAATTCAAGTGAGTCACCTACATACGCAGCACCAAAATTTGTAGTATATAAAGGAGAGCTAAGAGCCATTACTGCTTTAATTACCTAATAATCTAAATCAAAAAGACTAAGCAGTTTCCTTAAAATGCTTACTCCAGATTCAAGCATAGAGCCAAAATCACAAATGTGGCTACTTAACCTTCTATCTGCTCACTCATCCGCTGTTCCAGCACATCCAATAATCCATCCACATCCTTCCCAACTTCCTTAAAACAAATCGGTGGTGCTGGTTCCGGTGCAAACTGAATTAACTTAATTTCCCCCTTCCCAATTCCAATCATCACAACTTCCACTTCCGGCTTGTGATTCTCAACAATTCCCAAAATTTCTTGAAGCCGATTATCAACTTTAATATTTAAATTCTCTATCTGCTCTTTCGGACAATAAACAAAATGCGGCGTTGGTTGTAAATCAATACCAACAGTACCCTGACTGTCACCATTTGCTAACCATAATCCCCAAAACAGCGCCGCCAACTCTTGCTGATTTGCTTTGACAAACTTATCCAACTGGCGACGCCACTTAGTATCACCTGATTCTGGTTGACTATTACCAAAAAACATAAATCATTCGTAATGAAGACACAGACAATAAGACAATAGGCGAAACTTATCTCAAACCTGACTGTACACGCCAGAGGCCGGAATAAATTCCGTCTTTCTCCAGCAATTGCTCATGGGTTCCCGACTCTACTAATTTCCCATGTTCCATGACATAAATGCAATCGGCATTGCGGATGGTGGAAAGACGATGAGCGATCGCAATTGTAGTTCTATCTACTGTAATCCGTTCTAGCGATCGCTGGATTGCCGCTTCTGTTTCATTATCCACTGCTGAGGTCGCTTCGTCTAAAATCAGAATGGGCGGATTCTTTAAGACTGCACGGGCGATCGCAATCCGTTGTCTTTGTCCACCAGATAACTTTTGTCCTCTTTCCCCCACAATTGTCTCATAACCTTCGGGCAATTCAACAATAAATTCGTGTGCTTCGGCTATCTTCGCCGCCGTGATGATTTCTTGCTCTGTAGTCTCAAAGCTACCATAGGCAATATTCTCTGCGACAGTGCCATGAAATAGAAACACATCTTGACTCACCAAACCAATGCAGCGCCGTAAATCTTTTAAATTCAAAGTTTGCAAGTCAATACCATCCACGGTAATGTTTCCAGCTTGCACTTCGTATAACCGCAACAAGAGTTTGACTAAAGTGCTTTTACCAGAACCGGTTGAACCAACAATTGCAATGGTTTTCCCCGCCGGAATCTCCAAAGACAGATTTTTAATCACTGGAAATCTATCTTTATAGGCAAAATAAACATTATTAAATTGCACTTCACCGCGCACTTCATTCACAGGTAACTCCACATTACCTGTATGAATAGCGATAGGAGTATCCAATAAATTCATGACTCGATTAGTAGAAGCCATTGCCCTTTGATATTGGTCAAAAGTTTCGCCTAATCTAGTTAAAGGCCACAGCAATCGTTGAATTAAAAACACTAATACGCTGTAAGCACCAACAGACATTTCTCCAGAAACCGCTGCCATCCCCCCATACAATAGTAATGCTGTGAAACCCACCAAAATCAGCATCCGAATTAACGGCACAAAAGCAGCAGAAAGAGCAATTGCTTTAGAGTTACTACCGCGATAAGCGTCACTATCTAATTCCAGACGATAGGCTTCATAAGCTTCGGCGGTGAAACTTTTAATAGTAGTAATTCCGCTGATATTGTTTGACAACCGCGAATTGAGAAAACCTACCTTTTCGCGGACATCAGCGTAGCGAGGTGCAAGTAATCGTTGGTAAGCAAAAGAACCCCAGAGGATAAATGGCATCGGTGACAAAGCCATCCACGCTACACTAGGAGCCAGAATAAAGAAAGCAGCGCCAATAATTATAACAGTTGCAGAAACTTGGATGATATCATTTGCGCCCCCATCCAAAAACCGCTCTAATTGGTTAATATCATCACTGAGGATAGACATTAAACCGCCAGTGCTGCGTTCTTCAAAATAAGCCAATTCCAACTCTTGCAAATGTTTGTATGCATCCAAACGCAAGTCATGCTGAATATTCTGAGCCAAATTCCGCCAAAGTCGAGCGTAGGCATACTCGAAAACCGATTCTAGTATCCAAATGACCACAGTTAGGAAGGAAATAATCAAAAATTGTTGAAAGACATCACGTACCCCTAACTGGGCAATTATAGAATCCTGTTGCTTGACTACCACATCCACCGCCACGCCAATTAAACCGGGTGGTGCCAAGTCGAAAAATTTATTGAGGGTAGAATAAGTAGTCGCCAGCCAAATTTGTTTACGATACTCGTGTCCATACTCAAGCAAACGCTGGAGAGGATGCGTTGAATGTTTACGCCTTCTTGATACCCGATGAGATTTTAATGCAGTAGCCACGGCTTTTTGCGATTTCGTGTCACTGATATTACCACGGAACAAAGGCTTGAGTCTTAAGTCCTGAGTCTGAAGATTGATTCAGACAGACTAATGAGAAACTAGTAACTGAGTTTATTCAAGGCCTGGATAGTGGGGAGCAGCACTTCGGCTACGCTCAGTGACCGG
>NZ_JADEXF010000789.1 GCF_015207245.1 Nostoc cf. edaphicum LEGE 07299 | reverse complement strand
CTGAGAAAGTATTGCTTATTTGTAACGAACTTGTTATGTTTCTTTACATAAAGATACAAAACAGCATCAATGCGTTAAACCACCGTTAATTAAGGCTTTCTAAATAACTATGCAGTTGAGCCTGCAATATGCTTTGCCAAGTATCTAAACTCAACGGCAACGTATCACTATACCTTTTTTAGAACTATGTCTACAACAGGCTGTTTAATGATGCCAAAACTACTGGGTGCCTTTATTAACACTTAAACGCATTTTCCCTCTGTTTTTGCACATTTGATTTTTCACATTCGGTAGAACTGTAATTTTCTTTTTGGAATTTCTGCTATGTCTTTTACCATCCAGTCGGCTCAAAGTATTTTTCCCGGCACCCTAGTTGCTGACCTTGTTCCAACCGTTGTCGAATCATTCTCTAAGCTCAATGCTGAAGATCAACTAGCATTACTTTGGTTTGCTTATACCGAGATGGGTAGAAGTATTACAGTTGCGGCTCCTGGGGCAGCAAACATGATCCTTGCACAAGGCTTACTCGAACAAATTAAGCAGATGCCTTTTGAGGCTCAAACGCAAGTCATGTACGATTTGGCTAACCGTGCTGACACTCCTCTGTGCCGTTCTTATGCATCCTTCACGGTGAACATCAAGTTGGGCTTTTGGTATCAGTTAGGAGAATGGATGGCTCAGGGAATTGTTGCTCCAATCCCACCAGGTTACAAGCTTTCTTCTAAAGCTGCTGATGTGTTACAAGCCATCCGCAATGCAGATTCAGGTCAACAAATTACCATCCTACGCAATACCGTAATTAGCATGGGATTTGACCCGAATGCTCCTGGTAGTTATAAAAAAGTTTCAGAGCCGGTAGCTCCTCCCACTGCACCAGCTTTTCGGACTAAAGTCACCATCGAGGGCGTCAACAATCCTACAGTACTTGGCTATATCAACAACATGAATGCCAATGACTTTGATGCTGCGGTTTCTCTGTTTCGTTCCGAAGGTGCTTTGCAACCTCCCTTTGAAAGACCAATTGTTGGTCAAGACGCAATTCGTGCTTATATGCGTGAAGAATGCCAGGGATTAAAGATGCTCCCAGAGCGCGGCGTATCTGAGCCAGTGGAAGATGGCTATACCCAAGTTAAAGTTACGGGCAAAGTCCAAACCCCTTGGTTCGGAGCCAGCGTGGGCATGAATATTGCATGGCGGTTTTTGCTAGATCCCCAAGGCAAAATATTCTTTGTAGCGATTGACTTGCTGGCTTCTCCAAAAGAACTGCTGAACCTAGTACGTAAATAGAGGGCTAGATTAGTTGCTGCTTAAGCGTGGGTGAGTGAAAGAGCGTAGGTATAGCCCGTCGCAGACATCCCCACGCTTAAGTACAAGAAGGTTCTATATCCCAATATACTCAGCAAATAGCAATTCTTGCAGAGTTGACTTCAGGCGGTACTCTCAAGGTGTAAATGAACAGACTTGGGGAGGGCAATTGTCTTCCCCTCCCCAAGTCTCTTTACTAACGGCAATTCAACGATATAGTAGCGATCCCTGCGGCGGGCTACGCCTACGCTGAGATTGATATTACAACTTGATATCAGTCTCTATGATTTGTCCAAGGGCCCCAAACTGCGAAAGTAATACCAGGTGTTTGGATGTTGACAAACAAAGTCTTACCATCAGGTGAGAAGCAAGCACCAGCAAACTCCCTGTCATTGATAGCATTACGGGCGAATTGATAGAGTTCACCCTTTGGAGTAACACCTACTAAGAATTGCTGGTCATCTCCATCTTCACAAAGGATGAGATCGCCATAGGGTGAGACAACTATGTTATCAGGATTTTCGAGTTCGGCAGCAGATGTAGACTCTACAAACAGTTCAATTGTCTCTTTAGCGGGAATATAGCGCCAGACTTGACCAAGCTCTAAAGCACCACCACTTGTGCAGCAAAAGTAAAATTCATCGTTACCGTACCAAATACCTTCCCCACGAGCAAACTGAGCTGCTCCTTTTGCAAAGCCTTCTTCTCGTAAAGTATCTTCAGGCGGATTGGGATTAGTAATCGTCACCCATTCTACTTTCATAGGTTTGCGCTTGGGGAAACCAGCAAAGGTTTTTGCTCCAGGCATATCTTTTATTTTTAAAGCTTGAAGGGTTCCTCCTGCTTTTAAATTGCCACGTTCTTTTGGGATAAAACGGTAGAAGAGACTATCTCCCCGGTCTTCTGTCTCATAGACAATTCCAGTTCTGGGGTCTACGGCAACAGCTTCATGGTTAAATCTTCCCATAGCTATTAAAGGCTCAGGCTGCACAGGAGTAGTGGTACTGGCTGGAACTTCAAAATTATAACCGTGGGAAGTTGAGACATTATTGGCGGGATCTTTTGGGTCATTTGTAGCCACAGTGGAGGTGTTTTCTTCACAGGTAATCCATGAACCCCAAGGAGTTAGTCCACCTGCACAGTTACGATAGGTTCCACTTAGGGAAGTAAAGTGTTTAATTAACTGACGATTAGGCCCAACAACTAAGTTTGTTGTACCACCTTTACAAAGTGGATCGTAGGGTCTTGGCCCGATAACTTGTGTATCTGAATCAGGGCTAAGTTCGTGATTGCGAACCAGAAGAACTGTGTTTCTGGGGCCGCGAAAAGCCGCCATGCCATCATGACCGCCAGGCACTAAATTGCCATCGCTCATGAGTTCACCTGTCAGAGAAAAAGTTCGATACTGAAATCCGGCTGGTAAATCTAATAAGCCATTAGGATCTGGTACAAGTGGCCCATATCCTTTACCAAATCTTCGACTAAAGGCTTGTCTAGCAAGAAGACCTTCCATAGGAGACACCATCAAGGTTCCGACAGCGGTAGTACCTGCTATGGCAAAGAATTTACGTCTTGAGAATGTCATAAGGATGGTTCAATTAATTATATAATAAATGCTGAATAAAAAATATTTGATTTTGATTAATTTTAGGTAATGCTTTATTTAAGTTAGGGTTAGTTAATAAAAAATGAATTTATATAGGGAGCATCCACTTTTGGAAGAAACACCGGGCGATTGGAAATCGCGGCTACACAAACGAAGTCCGCCTACGCGGACTCTCTGAAACCCGCGCAGGCGGGTTTAGTTTGTATAGCCCCAAAC
>NZ_JADEXF010000788.1 GCF_015207245.1 Nostoc cf. edaphicum LEGE 07299 | reverse complement strand
GACAGAGGCAGATTTCAGGGCTATATCCGTAATTTTATTAATTTCGATACCAGGAGATATTTCAATCCACAGTGATGTATCTCCTGGTAATGGTAAGAAGCCTTGGGCTACTGTTCCCATATATGCTGCATGTTGAGGTTGCAGGCTGTCGAGAAATACGAAACTGCGTAATTCTATGCCCAAGATTTTGCTCTCCAGTCGTGAGGGTAAAAGTTATCTATATGCGAGATATAAGTGCCTAACTTGACAATATAGGGTATAAAAGAGCGCAAAATCCGTTTAACGGATCTACACCCGTGTGTCAAATGGCAATTATAGAAGCTAATGCTTATTTAAAAGACCATTGTCGTCTTGGGATAATATCTACTTCGATCGGACGACATAATTTTTGTTTAACACGGCTGCTTTGTAAACATCTAGACCCTTTTACATTACCCCAGTTTTACCCCAAATATTTCCCCAACATCTCCCGATCAGGTAAATAAGCAGATACAAAGCACTTAAAAGCTTTGCATTGGTTTAAGATTTTGGCGCGATCGCCAATATTCGGGAGTCAGGGCGATCGCGATTTTTCTGGTATATCTATCAGATACTAGGCAAGTCCCCTTCTGGTAAGACATTATCTATGCTGAGTACCCACGGTATACCTTTGTCAATTGGAGAACTGACAGTAATTTTAGCTCTGTTAGCAAACTGTTTTAAGCGATCGGCAAATTGGGGAACAGTTTTCATGATATTGCGATAGCTTTCCATGTTATTACAAATTAGGATCAACGTCAAAACGCCACTATTGATTTGGAAATACCAATGACAACTCGATAACAAAATCCGTGTCATGCGATCGCACGCTAAAAAAAAGCTTTTTTTCGTTGCTTCTTCAAGCTGTCGAAATAGTATTTCACTCAGCTTAATTGTTTGAGATGAAGGCAAATCATCTGGGTGTAGGCATGGTTTATTCATAAGTTTTTAGCAAGCTTCAAAAGTAATGAAGCTGCGGTGAAGATTGGTACTTTTGATTTTTTGCAGATTGAATATTGCAGAAAAATCAGGTTTACTAGGTTATTGTTCTTGAGTGACAATCCACAGCAAGTCTAACCACAACTGGGGATAAGCTTGCTTGAGGTTTGAGAGGCGATCGCGCATTAAGTTATTGGCATTCAAGCAAACAACTTCAACTAGCCCTAAGTATTCTGCTACTTCTTTGAGTAGGTTTTTTTGTTTTACTACAGCACTCATTAGTCTGTCATGGCAATAAATAGCAATGTATTTTGTATGGCGGATGCATATTTTTATATTCACTCTTGTTAAGTGAGGATGATGAGTGATTATCTTCATATAACATTGGCTTAACAGTTTCCATACACGTGGGTGAGTGTGTTCAATAATTACGTTAAATTGCTGGGCTAAATCTTCTTCGGTAATCATTACTCTCTCCATTGCTTTGTTGCCATCTGTTGCATACTTTGGTAAATACCTAATTGATTGTGCAAAAACTTAAAACAGCAATTCTTTGCTGATGCTATGTGCATATTCACTTTAGTCAAATAGGTAATTTTTCGTCAGGGCAAAATTTACCCCAAAAAGCGAAATTGTTTGGTATGTTTTCTACTGTTTGTATTACTCGCCTATCAAGCATCAAAGCTGAAACTAATCTCTAAAACTGTATTAGACGCTACTATCCACCAATTTAGTTGGTAAAAATTTACTGCAAAATAAATGCTCTGTTTATCGGAATTTGGGGCTTTTGAGCCAAAATAGCAGGTAAAAAACAACCACCCGCAAAAATAATTTGCGCTTCGCAAGCAAATTGGCTATTTCTGTGATAGTCTTTTTATATGGGGAATCAAGACAGCGAAAGCACAAAAAGTCGTCAGAGAGAAATGATATAAACTCAAAGACCATACTTTCGCCTTGGCAGATATAAGTTAAATCCGCTACGGCTTTTTGAAACTAAGAGACAAAGCCAATGAAGCAGGATAGTGACCTCCGTAATAACTTGAAGTCGATTAGAACTCGCTTAGGCATGAGCCAACAAGATTTGGCTAACATTGCTAATGTGACTCGTCAGACTATTAGTGGTGTAGAGTCGGGACTATATGCTCCCTCAGTAGCCATAACACTTCGCTTGGCCAAAGCGCTTGGCTGTCAAGTTGAGGATCTATTCTGGTTAGAGCGGGATTTACCTGAAATTGAAGCAGTTCTTGCCAAACCTGTTCCTAATGGTCAGCAACTGCGAGTTAGCATGGCTCGTGTGGGAGGACAATGGATAGCTTATCCCTTGATTGGCAAGGATGCTTTTCGCCAAGATATGATTCCGGCTGATGGTGAGGGTGAGACTTGTACAGGTACAAATAAAATTCGAGTCCGTCTTTTAGACGATAATCTCGATACACTTCACAACACGGTTGTGATTGCTGGTTGTGCCCCTGTGATTTCACTATGGGCAAGAGCCACCGAACGCTGGCATCCCCAACTGCGAGTTCAATATAACTTCGCCAATAGCATGGCTGCATTGCACAGTCTATGCAGAGGTGAGGCGCACATTGCTGGGATGCATCTGTACGATCCTGAGACTGGTGAGTATAATACTCCCTTTGTTCGAGATGTTCTGGCTGGGAGGGAAGCAGTTCTGATTACCCTTGGTGTCTGGGAGGAGGGACTTTTGTTGAAGTCAGGGAACCCAATGGGAATTAGAACAGTTAATGACTTAGTTGCAGGGGGAGCGACTATTGTCAACCGCGAAATCGGTTCTGGTAGTCGGATGCTTTTGGAACAAACACTCCAAAAAGAGCAGATACCATTCGATGCTGTTCAGGGCTTTGACAATATACTCAAAAGTCACCAAGATGTTGCCCAAGCTGTAGTCAGGGGAGTTGCCGATGCTGGTATGAGTACAGCATCCGTAGCTACCGCCTTTGGGTTGGGATTTATCCCTTTACATCAGTCACGATATGATTTGGTGATTCTCAAGGAATATTTAGAAGAAGCACCAGTGCAGCAGTTGCTCAGTACTTTGGGACATCGGATGGTTCACTCACAATTTGAAATTCTCGGCGGTTACGATATTAGTAAAATCGGGGAAGTTGTAGCGACTGTTTAAAGTGGATTGCAATGGTTGGTTGTGTGG
>NZ_JADEXF010000787.1 GCF_015207245.1 Nostoc cf. edaphicum LEGE 07299 | reverse complement strand
AAAAATAAAATTATTTAGCTATTAATATAGTAATTGATACCTTTTTAATACCAGCGATCGCTAATAATAATGTCTCTTCAATCTTCTGCTAAACTTGTAGATTTATATACAGAAGATTAAAAGTTTGTGAGCTACACAAGCTAAATCTGTTGCCCAAATATAAAGGGTATTTTACTTCTGAATTCTGCTGTCAGCAGTACTATTTAAACAAGCTCCCAGCAATTTATTGACATCATAATATATTGCTAGAGCAATTCTTTTTGCTGTTGCTTTTGTCTGTTAAAGCTGTTTTTGAAGCCCTATATACCTTCTGGTGATGCTTTCAGTCCTTGGCTTGTCATAGCTCAGGTTGAAACTTGTAGTATAGTATATGCTTAAGAGAGCAACTATATGTAAATGCACCAGGGTAGATTTCCGTAGACCTTCTTTAAGAGATCATACTTATTGGTTATAGTACAGTCGAGTAAGTAGGAATTGAGAATCTAGATTGGCTGATAAGTTAGTTTGTGAGCCTTTATAGAGACCTAATTAATCAGGGAGTGCGTTACTCTTTTAAAGTTGTAGCAATTGCCGTCGCTTCTGGATGTGTCTTTTGACTATTTGCGATTACGGAGATGGTTTTTAATTACACTTATTCCAACTATAAAAATTTAACATTATACAATACAAATTCCAAATTATGCAAAAATCATGCCATAATTATAAATTTTATCGGCATGATGATGGCTGAGGTTGCGATCGGCTTCATGGAAAATCAAATGTACACAAGTACTACAGTAGCGATGGTACTCAACAAAAACACGTAAAGTAAAGCTGGCACAACAGCAAATCGCCCAATCTACAATAGACAGCATTATGGTTATGGTTACTGCTACTACTCCCAAAATTCTGATCGTTGATGACGACTTCGGTGTTCGAAATCTCGTCTATCGTTTTTTAAGTCGGAAATATCAAATAGAGTCGGCAGCAGATGGTAGGACTGCCTTATCGTTGTTTGAACAATTCAATCCAGCTTTAGTAATTCTGGATTGGAATTTGCCGGATGTTACTGGTTATAGCCTTTGCCAAGAAATGCAGAGTCGTACTAATGTTTTAGTGCTGATACTGACTAGTAGGACTGACGAGGCTGATAAAATTAAAATCTTAAGCGCAGGTGCTGATGATTTCATGACTAAACCATTTAGTCTTGCAGAAGTTGAAGTTAGAGTAGAAGCTCTTTTGAGGCGGATACGCTACATCAATCCCTCCCCAACACAACGTATCGTTTTTAAGCAGCTGGTAATTAATCCAGAGGGCCGCGAGGTAACACTTAACAATAAAACTCTTGCCTTAACAGCGCTGGAATTTAATATCTTACATTTTTTGGCAAGTCATCCTAATCAGGCTTGGAGTCGTCCACAGCTAATCCAAAAAATCTGGGGTTGCGACTACATAGGAGATGGCCGGGTGGTTGATGTGCATATTGGTCAGCTTCGCAAAAAGATGGAAGTCGATCCCAGCATACCGGAGTTTATTAAAACTGTGCGAGGCTATGGTTACAAGTTTGAAGCGCCCGACGAGAATACTAGTTTTTAAGACTACTACAGAGGTGCAAACAACACTGAGATAAAAAAGAAATACTTTGAACCATATTGGGAACTGATTTGGTCTTGCCTTGACGATTTTAAGCAAAGCTGTACTTAGAAACTATTCATTATTTTTCTTAGCCAATCTTTGACTAACCAGCTCAGCTGCTAAATGTATTGCTGCTTTCATACTCGTAGCATCAGCAATTCCTTTACCCGCAATATCAAACGCTGTTCCGTGGTCGGGTGAAGTACGAACGAAAGGAAGACCGATAGAAGTATTAACTGCCCGATCAAACGCCATCAGCTTCACCGGAATTAAGCCTTGGTCGTGGTAAAGTGCCAAGTAGCCATCAGCAAGATTTTGTACTAAAGAATTTCCATACCAAGCTTGGCCAGGTTTAACCCACATTGTATCTGACGGTATCGGCCCATCTAACTGCAATTGTGGTCGGTTTTGTCGTTCTTGCTCTAACCAGGGAATTAACCAATCTTGCTCTTCATGTCCAAGTTGCCCCTGTTCGCCACTGTGGGGATTCAAACCTGCGATCGCAATTCTCCCTCTATATATACCAAAATCTTTCTCTAAACACTCCACCAGCAAATCTAGTTTTTGTGTCAACAACTGCGGTGTCAACACATCGGCTACTTGACGTAGGGGAATATGTGTGGTTGCAAGTAAAGCGCGGAGTGTCCAATTAGTATGAGGCGATCGCGCTACAAATAACATCCCAAAACGGTCAACACCTGATTTCTGTGCCAAAAGTTCTGTTTGTCCTGGATAATTATAGCCTGCGGCTTTCCAAGCAGATTTAGCGATCGGCCCTGTGACAATACCATCAAATTTACCAGCCAGTGTTTGAGCGATCGCATATTCCATATACGCAAAACTAGCCGCACCACTGGCTGCATTACCTATTCCTGAAATAATTTGATCTTTAATTTTTCCATCCAACTGCACATCGCTGACTGACAACTCATCTGGATTTGCCAAAGCTACTAAATTCTCAGTTAAATTCAGTTTGTAATAAATCTGTGCGAGCAAATCTCCGTTACCCACTAGTGTAACGTCATATTTTTTACGAATTTCTGGATCGGCTAAAGCTTTCAAAATCACCTCTGGCCCAATTCCCGCCGGATCTCCCAGCGTCAGCGCCAAACGCGGACGATTCTCTTTCACAAAATTTATTAAACCATCTTGATTATTTTGATACATAAAATTTCTTCATAATTATTATTATCAAAATTTTCTAATTTACCCATCTCTCCTTAATACTAGGGATTGCCCCCCAAGCAAGTAGGGATTACCTGCTAAACTAGTTTAAAATTGTTTACACAGGTCTAATCCTAGCAAGTGTTGAAAAGCTTCTGCTAGACCTAGTTTACACACCAATTTGCATAAGGAGAATCACACTAATGGGCGGCGAAATTTTGAATGCAGCTCTATTGTCTTTCGGTTTAATCTTCGTAGGCTGGGGCTTGGGCGCGTTGTTACTGAAAATTCAAGGCACAGAAGAATAATTAGTGCTGAGTGCTGAGTGCTGAGTGCTGAGTGCTGAGTGC
>NZ_JADEXF010000786.1 GCF_015207245.1 Nostoc cf. edaphicum LEGE 07299 | reverse complement strand
CCCCAAGGACTGGCGAAAGAATTTATTAACTTTGCACAATCGCAGCAGGTAAGTGACATTGTTAAAAAGCAGAACTTTGTCTCCATCGCCCAATGATATTTGGTTAATTTGGATACTACGAGGTTTGGCAACAATCGCCGGAGCGATCGCACTTTTAATTGTTGTTTTTCTACTTTCCGAATCCTTACCAATCTTCAGTCGTATACCACTATCCCGCTTTTTTAACGACTCCTCTTGGAACCCTACAGCAGGTTTATATAATCTCTCACCCATGTTACTGGGTACTTTCTTGGCAATGGCTGGTGCAGTGATAATTGCTACACCTATAGGCATTTTATCTGCTGTCTTTTGCCAATTCTATGCCCCGCCAATGGTAGCTCAACTCTATCGCCGCCTCATTGAATTATTAGCGGGGATACCTTCTGTAGTGTATGGCTTTTGGGGATTAGTTGTGCTAGTTCCTCTGATTGGAAAAATTCATCCACCAGGGCCAAGCCTCTTAGCAGGAATAGCAATTTTGGCGGTGATGATTCTGCCAACAGTCGCCCTTGTAGCCGATGCTAGCCTAGAAAAAGTTCCCACCTCTTACATTCAAGGTGCTGCTGCATTAGGGTTATCACGTTGGACAACAATCTGCACAGTAGTTTTTGCATCAGCCAAATCAGGGTTATTTACAGGCTTAATTTTAGGGACAGGTCGTGCCATTGGTGAAACAATGGCAATTTTGATGGTATGCGGCAATGTGGTACAGACCCCAAAAGGCTTATTTGATCCCATCCGCACACTCACGGCCAATATTGCTTTAGAAATGGCGTATGCCACAGGAGATCACCGTAGTGCGCTCTTTGTCAGTGGTTTGATATTGATGGGAATGATTGTGGTCTTAGTGGCGATCGCTGAAGTTATCAGTCAAGGCAAATGGCAGAGATAAAACAAAGCAAAGACAATCGTATCGCTCTTAGAGAGTGGCTAGCAACAAGCTTAGTTTGGGCAACAGCCGCCCTCGTTACCGCCATCTTTTTATGGATAGTCAGCGATATCCTCTGGCACGGTATGGGAAATTTATCTTGGGAATTTCTGATTAGTGAACCAGAAAATGCGGGTAGAGAAGGTGGAATTTCCAGTATTCTCGTTTCCACCATTTTAGTTATTGGTGTATGTATGACGGTTTGCCTGCCCGTTGGTGTTGGTACAGCAGTTTTACTAGCAGAATTTACTCCTAGCGATAGTTGGTTCGCTAGATTAGTGCGCCGCAGTCTAGATGTACTTGCTGGTGTACCTTCGATTGTCTTCGGGTTGTTTGGCAACGTCTTGTTTTGCAAAGTTTTAGGGCTGGGGTTTTCCATTCTTTCAGGTGGACTTACGCTGGCGTGTATGGTGCTACCAATCTTGATTCGCTCTACAGAGGAAGGTTTTTTAGCGGTTCCTAATGAGTACAGATTAGGAGCCGCCGCTCTTGGCTTTTCGCGCACAACCACAATATTTCAGATATTGTTACCTGCTGCTGTTCCTGGTTTAGTTGTAGGATTTGTGCTTGGTGTTGGCCGGGCTATTGCGGAAACTGCGGCTTTAATTTTTACTAGCGGTTACGTAGACCGAATGCCAGAATCACTCCTCGATTCCGGGCGTACCCTTTCGGTTCATATTTTTGATTTATCAATGAACATTTCAGGAGGAGATAACAGTGCTTATGCTAGTGCATCGGTTTTGCTATTACTACTGTTGTTGATTAATGGCACAGCAGCGTGGATTGCAAAACGTTGGTTACACAGCAGAGTTATTTCTGGATGAGGACTGGTGGATATAGAGGAGGACATTTTGGCAGTTACTGAACCGTTGATTCAAATTGAGAACTTAACTCTGCAATACGCACAAAAAACTGCCCTTGCTAATGTCAATTTGGCTGTCAATGCCGGAGAAATTTTGGCTTTGGTTGGGCCTTCTGGTTGTGGAAAAACTAGCTTGCTCAGTTGTCTCAACCGCCTCAGCGATATGATTCCCAAGTGTCGAGTTCAGGGAAAAATCCGCATTGGTAGTCTAGAAGTGGTAAATTCCAAAATCAATGTCATTGCCTTACGGCGTCAAGTCGGCATGATTTTTCAAAAACCCAATCCTTTTCCTTTCTCAATATGGCAGAATTTGGAATTACCTTTGCGAGAGCATGGTATCCGCGATCGCCACCAAATTGATACAATTATCGAAACCAGCCTCCAAGATCTAGGGCTATGGGATGAAGTAAAAGACCGCCTGCAATCTTCAGCTTTAGCTCTTTCTGGTGGGCAGCAGCAACGTTTGTGTATAGCTAGAGCCTTGGCTTTGCAGCCAGAAGTCTTACTACTGGATGAACCTTGTAGCGCCCTCGACCCTATTTCCAGCAACGTTGTTGAAGATTTAATTATCAGTTTGCGCCAGCGCTATACTGTGTTAATTGTTACTCACAATCTGGCTCAAGCCAAGAGAATTGCAGATCGAGTTGCTTTATTTTGGGTACAAGACGGCATTGGACAACTAATTGAATCAGGTACTGTAGAGCAGGTTTTTAATTATCCTCAACATCCTTTAACAGTTGCTTATGTAACTGGTGCCAGGGGTTAAATCCATAACTGGTAAGAAAGCTCACTGGTGATACCGTTGCAAGCACGGCGAACCTTCCAAAGTACCAGCTGACAATACCTTAGCAAAAAAAAGAGTATGAAGAGAGGGCGCTTTATCAAGCCACTCTTCTTTACAAAGAATTTGCCCAGCCTCTAAATGTAGTGATTTTGGTCAAAACCAATCTTAAGACTAATGCTCGTAGCTATGTAATTCTATTCTCAAGTGACCTGGAATTATCATTTGAGAACATAATCCAATACGGTTCAGTTAAGGCTAAAACTCTTTGTCAAAGTCAACTTTTTTAACGAACCGCAGAGGCGCAGAGGAAACAGAGAGAAGAGAAAAAATGCTTAACTGAACTGTATTGGAACATAATCGACTATTACAAACTCCGTTTCCAAATCGAGTTTAATTTTCGAGATGCCAAGCAGTTTTGGGGTTTGGAAGATTTTATGAATGACAATTGCCATAAGATTTCTCAAAGCAAAGAAACGAAACTCCATGCGTCCAGGGCCAAGATTACCTGCTAAATAACCG
>NZ_JADEXF010000785.1 GCF_015207245.1 Nostoc cf. edaphicum LEGE 07299 | reverse complement strand
TTGTTAGAGTTTGTCACTGCTTCTCGCTATGCAGTCACCAAGAGCAAGTTTCCTTTTAAGCCTTATGCCAAATATCTACCTGATAAAAGTAATGGGGCGCTGATGGTTAAACGTCAAACTTTGCTGCGCTATGCCTGCAAAAAGATGAAGAGAGAATTTGCTCAAAACCCAGATTGTTTCCGAATTTTGTCCTGGACTAATACTCAAGTTGACTTTTACAATCAGCAGATTCGCACACATTTATATGGTGAAAATCTCAATCGCTTTATTCCTGGAGAGAGATTAATCACCAGAGATCCTGTGATGGCTCCTGATGGTAAAACTACGATTCTTTCTACATCTACAGAGTTTACTGTTTTAGATGTCTTTGGAGATCGTTACAACAACTATGATACTTGGAGGTTGAAGGTAGAGACAGATGAAGGGATTGTGCGTCAAATCTATGTTCTGCATGAAGATGAGCAAAAACAATTTGACCAAGAAACCAAACGCTTACTCAAAAGTGCCAAGCGTAGTCCCTTTCTGTGGAAGCAGTACTACAAACATTCAGAGCAGTTTGCGAATATCAGAAACTGCTTTGCATTAACTGTTCACAATAGCCAAGGTAGCACTTTCTTAGAAGCGGGTATTGATGGTAAAGATTTGAGTAAGCGACTTTATCCAGAACGAGGAGATGACAGTAAAGCAGTCCTGGCAAAGATTAGAGAGTTTAATCGTTTGTACTATGTTTCTAGCTCACGGGCTAAACAACGGATATTAGTTATCCGGTGATAATTGTGTATAGCAATCTTGACACACAATTGCGATTAATCATTCGTGAACAATGAGAACCCCGATTTATTAGATAAATCGGAGTTCTGTGCCTTGTAATTTTCACAAATCAAATAAGCTAATGAGCATTTAAGTTGGATGAAAGCAGGGCTTAAGCTCTTACTACAAGCGAATAAATCTGGAAAAATAGATGACGATTAGCTTATGATTGCTAGATTATGAAATAGATAATGTCTTATGAAAAATTTGCTCACTTTAAGAACTGCTTACTAACTATAGAAAGACTGTCTTTTTTTACAATTTTCTGCTAATAATCTAATTTTAGCAGCTTTTTAGTCTCAAATTATTTTTAAAATTACAATCAAATTTAACTATATTTAGTAAGCAGTTAAATGATTTTTATTAATAAAATTATAGCCTAAATTAGTGGCAAAAAGGTAAAGCTTACGCTTTATTTACTGAGGGTAAAAATTATTATTCCTAGTAAATGTGGTACAAGCAGTGATTACACATTCAAGCGAAACCTTTCTAAAAGACGCTGTTGTTGAAAGATATAACATCTCTAAGTTGAATAAAACTCGCATCCGTTTCAAGATTCAATTAAAGAAGACAACCAAGAGTAATGCTCCAAAATGGACAGATGTTCTCAAATATTCTCAAGATGAACAAGAATCTGATTTAGTGAAGGTTACAACCTCAGAAGTTGGTTTAAAGGGCATCAAAGTTTTCAAAGCTTTAGACGAAGCAGCAAACCAATTAAGGCAAGAAATTGCTTCAGTCCAAGAATGGATGAATTATGACAATGGTGATTGGATTTGTCCTATAGACTTAGCGCCCTTGGTCTGGAAACAACTAATCGGAATTCGAGATAATATTGCACCTGTTTTACGCACTCAACTGAAAGAAGAGTATGAAAAGGGGTACACAGACTATCAAGAACGTATTGACAAATTTCTCTCACTCAATGCTTGGCAGTTATCTGTAGAACAACAACAAGAAGTTAAGCAGAACCTGGTAAAAGCTTTTCCTTGTTTAGAGGAATTAGAGGACTATTTACAAGTAGTAATTGGTCGTCCTGTCATTATTCCCGCCATCAGTGAACAATTGTCAGAGAAACAAGCTGAATGCTTAGGGCAAATAACTCGGTTTATCGAGCAGTATGACAGAAATTTAGAACAAACACTGAGGGAATCAGCGATCGCTCTCGGCGAGCAACTAGCAGCCCAGTTGCTCGAAGATTTGAGCAATTGGGAACCAGGACGCAAGCCAGTCAACTTCAAGAAGAAGATGGAACGCCATTTCAAAAAAGTCCAAATGCTTTTGGCTAACGCCAGTTTTGAAGCAGGTAGCAGCCTTGGACAAATGATGACTCATCTAGAAAATGTTCTCGAAAACGCTTCTGTGGATGCTAAAAAGCTGGATTCACAAGGGCGTTCTCAGTTACAGGAAAAAATGGATGAAATTTGCTCCAAGCTTTTGGATGAACAACGCCATCTCCAACGATTAGCAAGTAATCAGGGTATGGGCTTAACCAAAGCTACAGCGATGTCTCTCAAACTTCGCTAGAAAAAACAGTCAAGAACGTGTCTGTATCGTCGTTGATCGAAAGCTAGGTGTGGGTTGTAGAGGAAGACAATACGCCCACACTTCCTAAGCTTGCTACAGAAGGAACTTTTTGCTTCCTTGTCTATCACCACTGTTCCCATTAATTTACCAGTCCACAGTATTTAGAGGTAGGAAATGTCACACTTTTCAACTGTCACTACAAAACTAACTAACCGTGAATGTTTAGTACAAGCTCTACAAGATTTGCAGCTTACCGTCCAAGTTTATGAAAAACCACAATCGCTGAGAGGTTATTACGACGACTCCCAAGGACAAAGTGCTGAGATTGTTGTCCCTGGTCGTAGTTTAAGTGTCCGTGCAGATATCGGGTTTAAGTGGGATCAAGAGACAGGGGTGTATCAACTCATCCATGATGCCTATGAAACTGTACCCCGACTAGGAGAAGACTTCTTTTCGCACACCCTAATACAAGCCTACGGACAGAAGATGGTTCGCGCTAAAGCAGCCCAGTTACAAGAACATCTGGGAGAATGCACCATCACAGAACAAACCAATGGTCAGGTACATACCCTGCGCCTTGCATTTTTAGCACACCAGCAAACTCAACAAGTACGGAGATAATTTATGGAACGGGCAATCTTAATACATTTTGACACTGTTACAGGCGAAGTGAAAATAGAAGCCGAGGGATTTGAGGGTTTGTCCTGTCTAGAAGCAACCCAACCCTTTGAGGAAGCTTTGGGTGTGGTGCAGGGCGATCGCACTTACAAACCAGAATCTCAGCAACAGCTTCGTAG
>NZ_JADEXF010000784.1 GCF_015207245.1 Nostoc cf. edaphicum LEGE 07299 | reverse complement strand
GATGTTGGCATCATCAGAATGGCAAAAAGACAACTTTTTTGGGCGAGGTGCTGAAACTTCTTCAACCTTTCGATGATTATATAGATACCAAAGTAAGAAATATAGTAACTATTATTGCTTCAATTCCAGCTTGTTCCGACTTGGGACTAGTGCGACAAAGCGATCGCTTTATCTACGATCAAACTACCGATAATCTTTTCTTTGACGCAGATGGCATTGGTAAAGCCGCACAAGTTTAAATCGCCCAGTTCTAGATCAGGCAATGGTGTCATGCCTAACGAAAGCTATATAGTCAGCAAAGGTAAATTATCCAGTCAGGTAGAAGCATTATAATATATAAGGCTGGGTTTTGCTGTTGCTCAACCCAACCTACAAATTAAAATCAGATGATTTATTTTTTGGTAGTCCCTGAATCAGGTTGGCAAATAGCCACTCTAAATTCAACCTGTATATCAATTACACAAAGCACTGTAATCTAATTAGTGCCCGGTTGGGTTGGAATAACTGGTTGGGTTGGAACAACTGGTTGGGTTGGAACAACTGGTTGGGTTGGAACAACTGGTTGGTTTGGAAATGGGATAGTTTCTAAACTTGGACTTGAACCCGCAGGAATTATCGTTGGCGGTGTAGACGAAGATGAAGCACCGATAACACTATCATCAGCACTGATACAAGTATCTAGCGCTTGAGTAGGGGGAAAGTCAATTTGACTACGCAAGCCAACCACACACTGGCCAAAGCGCACAGGTAATAAACTGCGTCCACAATAATCTAAAACTGTCGGATTAGCTTCTTCCTTAGTACTTAAGCTGACACCAACTACACAGGTTGCTAACTCTTCAGGACGCCGGGCCCTTCCACAAGAAGAAAGCGCATCTGTCGCAGCAATTTGGGTTTCCTTGTCAATTTTCACCACGCAAGCAGCCAAATCTCTTGGACGCAATGCTGCTGCACAACCTTCTGATGCCGCTTGTGCCGTTACACCCACACTCAGGAGGCGACTCGCACAGACACTATAATCATTCCTGTAAGAGGCAGCAACAGCCACATTAGGCAAGATTGTTAAACATCCAGCTATAGCCAAAACTGGTAATGTTAAAATCCTGGAGGTGGAACTGCCTTGTTTGTTCTTAACTCTGCTAACCACTTTTTTGCTCATTGACATTGCCATTCTCCAAACACCCAAAGTTATGCTAACTCAAATATCTCAAAAATCCTCTGTAATCTAAGAATTTCAGAGGTAGTAAAGTATAGATATAATTAATTATGTCGAAAATTGTGTTAATATAGCTGTTTGAAAGATAAGTAGGCAACGTAAAAAGTATTTCAGAGTAAGAATACTGCGTAAACCAATCTGATGATTGAGTAGCCTACGAAACTAAATAAACACAAAAAACTTATTGCCAGTAGTACGGCGGGGCACGTCGGAATTCAGGCTTGGAAGCTAGTATGTCGGCTCAACCGACTTAAAGCAACTGGCGTAAAGGAGATGTCTCTACATTGGTAGGATACGTCATACCAAGGCAAGCATCTTCAAAAAACCAAGAATCCGCTGATTTATTATCAGTGGAATGTCAAAATGGAATGTTTGGGTAAAGTTTAAACAGGATTAGATTAAGGAAACTCATGTCCCGATATAGAGGGCCCCGCCTCAGAATTGTCCGCCGCTTGGGCGACTTACCAGGATTAACTCGTAAAAGTGCCAGACGCGCTTACCCACCTGGGCAGCATGGCCAGAATCGCAAGAAGCGCTCTGAATATGCTATCCGTCTAGAGGAAAAGCAAAAGCTCCGCTTCAACTACGGTTTGACTGAAAAGCAATTGCTCCGCTATGTGCGGAAAGCCAGACGTGTTACTGGTTCTACCGGACAAGTACTGCTGCAATTGCTAGAGATGCGCTTGGATAATACCGTTTTCCGCTTGGGTATAGCCCCGACTATCCCAGCAGCTCGTCAACTGGTAAATCACGGTCACGTAACTGTTAACGGTCGTGTGGTAAATATTGCCAGCTACCAATGCCGTCCTGGCGAAGTAATTGCCGTAAGAGATCGGGCACAATCTCGGAAGTTGGTGGAAGCTAACTTGCAATATCCCGGTTTGGCCAACCTGCCCAGTCATTTGGAATTTGACAAAAATAAGTTGGTTGGTAAAGTCAACAGCGTTATTGAGCGCGAATGGGTGGCACTACAAGTTAATGAACTACTTGTGGTGGAATACTACTCACGACAAGCGTAATAGTCATTTGTCCTTAGTCATTTGTCCTTAGTTATTTGCAAGGGACAAATGACCAATTACTATCCGCCAATTTGCGACATGGTGCGGGTATATGCACCTGAAATGCCAGAATCGCGCCCTTTAAAGTTAATTTCTGGTTTGATTTCGAGTAAATGTCTGACCTGCTCTTGTAATTGAGCGGTGCTGACACCAGAACGCAGGGCAGTTTTTAAATCTATTTGACCAGTTTCATTCAATAAACAGGGACGTAGCCAGCCATCAGCGCTCAGGCGCATCCGATTACAACGATCGCAAAAACATTCCGACATCTGACTAATAAATCCCAGTGTCCCCTTCGCATTGGGAATTTGAAAGACATCAGCAGGCCCAGCACCACGAACTTGTGATTCTGTCAAGCCCCAGCGATCGCGAATACGTTCTCGTAAATCGGCTGAAGATACCCAACCGCGATCGCCAAATAAATGCACATTACCAATGGGCATAAATTCAATAAATCGAACGTGCCACTGTTTATCAATTGTCAGGGCGGCTAAATCGAGAACTTCGTGGTCATTAACCCCAGGAATCACCACTACATTCAGCTTCAGGGGGTCGAATCCGACTTGATGGGCTGCTTGAATACCCTGCCAAACTTGTTGCCAACGAGAACGCCCCTGATTACCAATAATTTGGTCAAAAATATCGGGATCGAGAGAGTCCAGACTAATATTAATTCGTCGCAGACCAGCATTGTAGAGGTTTTGCGCCATCGGAGCCAGCAAAAAACCGTTGGTGGTCATTGAAAGGTCTTGAGTTTGGGGTAAATTTGCGATCGCACCTACCAAATCCACCACACGCGGACGCAATAAGGGTTCCCCCCCAGTCAAACGAAATCGGGTAAAGCCTACTGGAATAAATAC
>NZ_JADEXF010000003.1 GCF_015207245.1 Nostoc cf. edaphicum LEGE 07299 | reverse complement strand
GTTCTACCTTTTTCTGCCTTTGGTGCAGTAGTGATGGCTCGTCCCGAAAGTGAAGTAAATGGTGGTTCATCACAATTTTTCTTCTTTTTGTTTGAACCAGAACTCACCCCCGCCGGACGCAACCTATTGGATGGTCGCTATGCCGTTTTTGGCTATCTCACTGAAGGCAAAGAAGTTTTGGATAAACTGAAGGCGGGTGACAAAATTGAATCGGCAACCGTCGTTCAAGGAATAGAAAATCTGGTTCAGCCGCAAGCTGCATAAGAAGACATAGGGGGCAGGAGAAGAATAATTCTTGTACAGACGCGATTAATCGCGTCTCTCCTGATTCAGATTTCCGGCGGTGAGTATCTGATCAACTGCGTTCACGAAGTGTGCCGTAGGTATCGCTAATTCTGGAAAAGTTCGTGATACAATTTGCTGAGTAGCTGTAAAAACTGTTTCTTCGTAAAATCCATCTTCCAGTAGTAACACTGAAATTTTTGTTTCTAGTGGGTCTACAATCCAATATTCAGCAACCTCTAAGGCCGCATATTCTGAGCGTTTATAACGATAGTCCCGTTTCACAGACTCTGGACTGACCACCTCGACAATTAGTAACGGTGGTGACTCAAATACTGCTGAAGCATTCAATAATTCTCTAGCTTGCTCCAGTGTCACTACACACAAATCAGTCAACCTAGATTTATTTCTACCCGTTCTCACCCCATTTTCCCGAAAACACAGCCAACTAAAGTTACAACGTTTGATTTCTGCATCTAGCGATTGCTCAAGAAATTTGGCAATCAGAAAATGTTCAATAGTAGGTGGATTCATTAGCTCTAGCTTGCCATCCACTAATTCATAATGAAAATCGCTACCATCATCATAGGTTAAGTACTCCTCAAATGTGATGCTGGTTACTGGTGTTGTTACCATTCCAACTGACTCCTAGACAATACCCTTATCTTAAACAGTAAAGTAAATCATCAGTTTTCTTCGTAATTTTGCAACACGGAAAACCGATTGTGAACAGTGAGTTATCTTCTCAACAAGTAAAAGACATTGGTGAACAAGGACTTTTAGAAAGATTACAGCGCTTCTGCCCACCAAAAATTATCGGCGATGATGCCGCAGTACTTGAAACTGCACCAGGACAATCTTTGGTGGTAACTACAGATGTACTGGTTGATGGCGTACATTTTAGCAACATCACGACTTCCCCAGAAGATGCTGGTTGGCGAGCTGCTGCTGCCAATTTATCAGATTTAGCAGCAATGGGTGCTTCCCCATTGGGAATCACTGTCGGGTTGGGACTACCCGGTGAACTTAGGGTGAGTTGGGTAGAACGTTTGTACCAGGGAATGACGGAATGCCTGCAAAAATACAATACCCCAATTGTTGGCGGTGATGTCGTGCGATCGCCTGTTACTACTCTGGCAATTACCGCTTTTGGTCAAGTTAACCCTAGTCAAATTATCCGCCGTTCTGCTGCTGTTGTAGGAGATGCGATCGTCGTTACAGGCGTTCATGGAGCCTCCCACGCTGGCTTAGAACTACTCTTGCATCCCGAATTAGGACAAAACCTCAACAACGAAGAAAAGACGGCTCTAATCCGCGCACACCAACGTCCACAGCCACGATTAGATGTCTTACGAATCCTCTGGAAAATCTTAACTCCAAACTCCAAACTCTCCATTGCTGGTATGGATAGCAGCGATGGTTTGGCAGATGCAATTATCCAAATTTGCCGTGCCAGTGGCGTTGGCGCTGTCTTAGAACATAGACAAATTCCCGTACCAAAAACTTTTAACCATTGGCTAACACCAGACCAAGCACTAAAATATGCTCTATACGGTGGTGAAGACTTTGAATTAGTGCTGTGCTTACCACAAGAATTAGCATCAGGCTTAGTACAACATCTTGGAAAAGGTGCTGCGATCGCAGGCAGAATTACAGCCGGATCGACAGTAATATTGCACGACGAGCAAAAAAAATTCCCTGACCAAGTTCTAAATCTTAGCCAGGGATTTCAACATTTTAGTCAATAGTGCTTTGTCCTTTGTCCTTTTTCTAATGACCAACGACTAATGACTAATGACAAATTAATTATTGCCACTTCTCAGCTACCAACTCTGCCAAATCCAAGACTCGTTGGCTGTAACCCCACTCGTTGTCATACCACGCCATAACTTTTACTAAGTCATTGCCCATAACCAAAGTCAAGCTAGCATCAACAATCGAAGAAGCATCACTACCTTGATAATCGGAAGATACTAGTTCTAGTTGGCTGTAGTCCAAAATCCCTTTAAGTGGGCCTTCGGCAGCATCTTTGAGAGCTTGGTTAACTTCTTCAGTAATAGTACGCTTCTCAACCTGAACTACGAAATCTACCATTGAGACGTTCGGGGTTGGTACGCGCAAGGCAACGCCATTTAGCTTGCCTTTGAGGTCTGGGATAACCAGCGCCACTGCTTTTGCTGCACCAGTAGAAGTGGGTACAATGTTTATCGCTGCGGCCCTCGCCCGTCGTAAATCCCGGTGAGAAGCGTCTAGCAAGCGCTGATCGCCTGTATAGCTGTGGGTGGTGGTCATCGTACCTTTGATAATGCCGAACTTATCGTTCAACACCTTGGCAATTGGTGCCAAGCAGTTGGTAGTACAGCTAGCGTTACTGATAATGTGGTGTTTGTTGTGATCATAGTCATGATGATTCACACCAACCACAAAAGTGCCATCCTCGTTTTTACCAGGAGCGGTAATCAGAACTTTCTTGGCTCCAGCATTTACGTGCTTGAGCGCTCCTTCTTTGCTAGTAAATACCCCGGTTGCTTCGATAATTAGGTCAATTTCCCAATCTTTCCAGGGCAAGTTTTCGGGATTGCGATCGGATACGCACTTGATGGTTTTACCGTTGACGATGATCGAGTTATCGTCAGCACTAATCTCAGCACCTTTGATCTTGCCTAGCATTGAGTCATACTTTAGCAGGTGAGCATTGGTTCTAGGGTCTGAAGTGTCATTAATAGCGACAAGATCGATCCGACTATTCTCTCTACCTACCCAGCAACGCGCAAAGTTACGTCCAATCCGCCCGAAACCGTTGATTGCAACTCTAATCACAGTGTCTTGCCCTCTGTATTTATGCTTATATGTTGATATCGTTGACCCCAATCATATCGCAAAGGGGGGGGGCACTTTTAACCATAAAGTGTTAGATCAATAAAAAAACACATAATTTATTCAGATTTGTAAGAGTAGAGATTGTTGTTAGTGATATATGATCTGACCGATTCCGGGACTAAATAACGAATTGACTGGCGTTCGCGGCAAGATTTGCGAATTAGACTTGACGAAACTCCTACTAAAGGTATATTCAAGAGTTGCCAGTGAATGATCAAAGACTGCTCCCTGAGTTGTTGCTCGACTTGCTTGCAGATTAATTTGCTTTGAGTTATAGTCTCACCACCTAGCTGTCGGGGTGCGATTAACCAATCACACATTTGTGCTAATTCGTGTCCCCGGTACCAACTGGGTAAGCTTTGGAAAGTATCCAAGCCCACAATCCAGTACCAATGAGTATTTGGGTAACAAGCAGATAAGTCAATCAGGGTGTTAATGGCATAAGAAGTCCCAGAGCGATTAGTCTCCACTAGTGAGACAGTAAATGCTGGGTTATCTTTGATGGCTAATTGCAGCATTTGCAGACGATGCTCAAACAAAGCTGCTTCTTTGTGAGGAGGATTTAGGGATGGCACCCAAATGACCTTTTCAAGCGATACTTGATGCAAAGCTGTCTCGGCTACGAGCAGGTGTCCCCAATGAATTGGATCGAATGTGCCACCAAAAATTGCTAGTTGCTGCATCCAGATCAGCCTGGGTTATATGCAATTGAAAAATAGTTTCATTACCAATGTACTATTGTAATCAATTCATGCCTAGACTTGATGCAATTCCAAATTAGTTTCACTAAACAATGTATTATGTAGCCAATTCCAGTAAGGTAGCCAAAAATATGTATTTGACATTACAAGAATTTCTTTCCCGATGCAGCCAAAATTTTCAGAATAATCTTAAGAACAGTTCAGAAATAGCAAAAACCTCCAACCAAGGTAAAATCATTCTCAACCAGGAAAACCAGAGCAGAAACATCATTTGGGCATCAAACATGAACATGATACAGGAGTAGTTACGGTAAAAATCAAATTCCTGTTATGATACGCGTGTCATTTGTGATTATGGTGTGGTGTGGTGTAAAAGGAGTAAGAAATGAGTAATTCTGTAGATTTTAGTGGTAGACCATTTCATTTCATTGGCATCGGTGGCATAGGTATGTCTGCTCTGGCATACGTTCTTGCAAAGCGTCAATTTCCAGTATCAGGTTCGGATCTTCGTCCTAACCACATTACGCACAAGTTGGAATCTATCGGTGCTCATATTTTTGGTAAACAAGAGGCAAGCAATCTCGAATTCTTTCAACCTCAGGTATTAGCTAATCCAGTAGTATTAAATTCACAAGAACAATTACCTACTGCTACTAAGTCAAAACTGCCTCAAGTTATTTGTTCAACAGCAATTAACACTAATAATTTAGAATACAAAGCAGCGCTGGAATTAGGTTGTCCAGTTTTACATCGTTCAGATGTCCTAGCAGCTTTAATTGCGGATTACTACAGTATTGCAGTGGCAGGAACCCACGGCAAAACTACAACCAGTAGTATGATTGGCTATATGCTTCTGGAAGCAGGCCTAGACCCAACAATTATAGTCGGTGGTGAAGTCAATGCATGGTCCGGTAATGCTCGATTAGGACAAAGCCAATATTTGGTAGCCGAAGCAGATGAATCAGATGGTTCTTTAGTAAAACACGCTCCTGAAATTGGCATCATCACCAATATTGAACTCGATCATCCTGACCACTACGATACATTAGAAGAAGTCATTGACACCTTCCAGACATTTGCTAAGGGTTGTAAAACTTTAATAGGTAGCATTGACTGTGCGACAGTGCGCGATCGCTTGCAACCCACAATTACCTACAGCTTACACTCAGATACTGGCGCTGATTACACCGTCACCAATATTGATTATCGTGCTGATGGTACCACGGCTTTGGTTTGGGAAAAAGGCAAAGCTTTGGGCGTGTTGACATTGAGGTTGCTCAGTCGGCACAATCTCAGCAATGCCTTAGCCGCAGTAGCTGTTGGTCGCGCTTTGGGCTTAGAATTTGGAGCAATTGCCAAAGGTATCGCCACTTTTGAAGGAGCAAGACGACGCTTTGAGTTCCGAGGCGAAGTCAATGGCATTACCTTTATTGATGACTATGCTCATCATCCGAGCGAGATTCGCGTTACTCTCGCCGCAGCACGTTTACAGGCAAGACCAGGGCAAAGAGTGGTTGCCATCTTCCAACCCCATCGCTATAGTCGTACACTGACCTTTTTAGATGAATTTGCCGAGTCATTTACTCATGCTGATTTGGTGGTGCTGACTGATATTTACAGTGCAGGCGAACCTAATTTAGGGCAAATTAGTGGTGAACGTCTAACGGCAGAAATTGCTAAACAGCATTCGCAGGTCGTTTATCAACCAACTTTACCCGCAGTGTGTGAGTACTTGCTACAAACACTACACCCAGGAGACTTGGCGCTGTTTTTGGGGGCTGGAAACTTGAACCAGGTGATTCCTGAGGTAATTACGACACTTTGTGAGCCTGCTAAAGCCACATCCTAAGTCGAGACTTTGCGAAGTTTTATTTCTGAGCAAAGCGCCCCTTTAGCAACAGTTTCATTTGTGAACTCTATTACCGTATCTTTGCGGTAAATAAATGTAAAAATTTTACCAAAAAAAGTAAAAATGACCATTTCCCAGGCAGCTGGAAACGTCTGCACAGTTTCTGCTTTGAATACAAAGAAACAGCAAACAACTAATTCAGTGGAGAGCGAAGTAATTTACTTACCCAGTACTGATTGTGCGATCAAGCCCCAGGCTTCTTTGTCAGCATTTACTTCCTATAGAGTTGGGGGAGCAGCTGATTTATACGTTGCCCCCCGAAACTTAGAGGCACTGCAAGCAAGTCTGAAATACGCAAAAGAACGTAATTTAAAGGTGACAACACTGGGAGCAGGTTCTAACTTGCTAGTGAGCGATGGTGGTATATCAGGCTTAGTCATTGCTACTCGTCATCTCCGCTTTAACCACTTTGACCCCCAAACCGGTCAATTAACCGTTGCTGCTGGAGAATCAATTCCCAGCTTGGCATGGGCAGCAGCAGAATTAGGTTGGCAAGGATTGGAGTGGGCTGTTGGTATCCCAGGAACAGCCGGAGGTGCTGTGGTGATGAATGCAGGGGCACATAATAGCTGTATCGCAGATATGTTAGTTAGTGCCCAGGTACTTTCACCTGATGGGACGCTAGAAACTCTTACCCCCGATCAGTTAGGTTATAGCTACCGGACTTCATTATTGCAAGGTGGCGATCGCATAGTCACCCAAGCCACCTTACAACTCGCGCCAGGTGCAGACCCAGCAAAAGTTGTGGCAATTACCAAAGAACACAAAAAGCATCGGTTAAGCACTCAACCATACAACTTTCCCAGTTGTGGCAGTGTGTTTCGCAATCCCAAACCTTACAGTGCTGGCTGGTTAATTGAACAAACTGGTCTGAAAGGCTACCAAATTGGTGGCGCACAAGTAGCACTACTCCATGCTAATTTTATCGTTAATCGTGGTGGAGCAAAAGCTAGTGATATCTTCTGTCTCATTCGCCACATCCAACATCAAGTACAAGAACGTTGGTCTATTAATTTAGAGCCAGAAGTCAAAATGCTCGGAGAGTTTCAAGGTGCTTGTGGATAAAAAATGGGGAATAGGGAATTGGGAGATGAGGGAGAAGAATTAATAACCAATGTCCTACTCCCTACTCCCTACTCCCTACTCCCTACTCCCCACTCTATAACGCATTAATTATTGGTAAAAAAAGAGTCAAATTACTTACCGCATCTATAATTGAATTTGATTTGTTATTCAACGCATACGCGTACAAATAATTATGACAGGAAAAGGACAGGGATTCGGCTTTGGCTTAGGAAAAATGAAAGAATTAGCTGAAGCTTTTAAGAAAGCGCAGCAAGTTCAAGAAGGCGCAAAGCGACTCCAAGAAGAATTGGAGCAAATGGAGATTCAAGGAGAATCTGGCGGTGGTCTTGTAAAGGTGATTGTCAGTGGAAACCAAGAACCCAAGCGGGTAGAAATTTCTCCAGATGCTTTAGCAGAAGGTGCAGAAGTACTTTCCGATCTTGTAACAGTGGCAATGAAAGAAGCCTACAACAAGTCCACAGCAACAATGCGGGAACGCATGGAAGAATTAACCAGTGGGTTGGAGTTACCTGGATTTTAATCATTGGTCATTGGTCATTAGTCATTAGTCATTAGTCATTGGACAAAGGACAAATGACTATTGACAAAGGACAAAATATATCTATGCCTTACAAGTTGCTGTTTGTCTGCTTAGGTAACATCTGCCGATCGCCATCGGCAGAAAATATCATGAATCATCTAATTGAGCAGGCTGACTTGAGCGAACATATCCTCTGTGACTCTGCTGGTACATCTAGCTATCACGTTGGTAGCCCACCTGACAGACGCATGAGTGCTGCGGCTGCTACTAAGTTGGGAATTAAACTGCGTGGTCGAGCACGCCAGTTTCAAAAGTCAGACTTTCAAAACTTTGATTTGATTTTGCCTATGGATCGAGAAAATTATGAGAACATCCTCACTCTCGATCGAACTAAGCAATATCAGCATAAAGTGCGTTTGATGTGCGAGTTTTGCTCTCAACACACTCTAAAGGAAGTTCCAGATCCTTATTATGGCGGTCAAGAGGGATTTAATCAGGTTATTGATTTACTGATCGATGCTTGTGAAGGTCTGCTGACAAAAGTTAAAAGTGAAGAGTTATAAGTTAGGAGTCAGGAGTTTTAATTCCTCACTCCTGCACAGACGCGATTAATCGCGTCTCTACTCCTAACTTTTATTCCACTAAACCATGCTTCATTGCATAACGGACTAATTCCGCGCGGTTGCTGGTTGAGGTTTTTCTCAATAAACTGCTCACGTACTTTTCCACAGTTCGAGGACTCAGGTGTAGCTGATGACCCATTTCAGCATTAGAAAGACCATGAGTCAATAACTCTAAGACTTCCTGTTCTCTGTGAGTTAGGGCTGAGTGCAGATGGGATTTCTGAATTTGAGTGGACAGAGAATTATGGGCATCCCCCGCTTTTGTCAAGCCGGAGATGCCCAAACTGTCTTTATGAGAAAAACGATACTCTGATTGAATAATTTGCGATCGCTCCAAAAGATTGCGGATTGCTGCTGCTAACTCTTCCAGTTCAAAAGGCTTGGGTAAATATAAATCGCACCCTGACTGGTAGCCCAAAATTCTTTCTTGGGTCTTAATGCGTGCCGTTAATAAAATTACAGGCAATAAACGAAACACTGGTTGTTGACGCACCCGGCGCACCAGTTCATAACCATTCATCCGTGGCATAACAATATCCGTGACAATCAAATCAGGATGATACTCATCCACCATAAACAAAGCCTCTTGACCGTCATTAGCCACGATCACTGAGTAGCCAGACAGTTCAAGATAGTCGCTAACAGACAGACGAGTGCCCAAATCATCATCCACTACAAGGATCGTCAAGGGCATGGATAATACACCCCTAGCATTTTTGTACTCAGAAATTTGCTTTTATGTACTCCGTTAATGAACACAGACAATAATAGTGTTCTTATGTTTCATACTATGACAGGATTACCAGCTAATGACTGCTCTCAGGGTTTATTTATAAAGAAAATCTTAAATCATTAGGAAGGTTAACGAAGTGTAACCACCTTAGACTCCCTGTGCTTAGGAGGCATAGAGAGCTTTGTAATTTGTAACAACTCATCATCATTAGCGTCATACCAATTCTTTGTCAGGACTTATGCAAAAAGAGAGTGAAAATCTTGATTTCCTGTAGGGGCAATTCATGTAAAAACAAAGAAGCAAGTTACGCGGAATCTTTGGTAGAGAAGCAGCTTACCATAAGGTATTGCCCCTAATTGACGTGTAAGTCCTGTTTGTGAAACTGCATAAAATCAGACTTGGTAACACAAGTTGCTCAAGTAACTTGTTCTATGAAACCTCAGAGGTAATCGCTATCAGCTAACTTAAAGTTGTCAGAAAACCTTAATTGTGAACTTAGAAAAGCTAAATTAGTGATATACAGTTCACCATTTATAGCGGTTCTAAGATACACCCTATAATTTACAAACCAATCCAAATAATTTTTTAGGTACATTTAAAGCACACAAAATTATCAATGAGCGACAAGAACGAAGGTTACAAAGTTATTTGCGACAACCGTCAAGCCCGTTATTTGTATGAAATTCTAGAAACTTACGAAGCTGGAATTGAGTTGACAGGAACAGAGGTGAAGTCGATTCGGGCGGGTAAAGTCAATCTCCAAGATGGCTATGCTTTGCTTCGCAATGGTGAAGCATGGTTGATCAATGTGCATATCTCGCCTTACAACGCTAGCGGACAATATTTTAATCATGAACCAAGGCGTACACGCAAGCTTCTATTGCATCGTCAAGAACTCCGTAAGCTAATTGGCAAAGTCGAGCAGCAGGGTTTAACTTTAATCCCTTTGAAAATGTATCTCAAACGAGGCTGGCTAAAAGTGAGTATAGCCCTTGGCAAAGGTAAAAAGCTCCACGATAAGCGAGAAGACCTGAAACGACGCCAAGACCAGCGTGACATTCAACGGGCAATGAAAAGTTATTGAGGATTCAGTGTTGCTAAACTACTACAGCAAGAATGAGAAACAGATGCTGTGAAAACCATGTTGTATGTCTACAGCGTGAGTTATGAAAATGCCTAGTTTATAGCCACAGATTGATTTTGTTAAGGTTGAGAACCGATACAGTGGTGAGTAACTTCGGATAGCATCAGGAACTTTTACAACTTATGAAAAGTAATTTCATTACAGCTGTTGGCGCTGGCGTTCTCACCTTGAGTATGGGAATTTTACCTTTAACTCTATCTGCACAAGCTCAGACAACTAATGACACCGGAGCCACTACTACTGCTCCAACAACGACTACTGATGATCGCAACGATTTTGATTGGGGTTGGCTAGGATTACTTGGTTTATTCGGTCTAGGCGGGTTGGCTGGCAAAAAGAATGATCGCGAACCTGTAGCTTATCGCGACCCTAATGCCCCAAGTGCCACTACCTACAGAGATTAGACAATTCAAAGTTTATTCATAGAAAATTCAAAAGTTGTCAGTTGTCCGGTAAAAAAACAACTGACAACTTATTTATGTTAATTTACTGCTGGTTCTGAGTTAGTTGTATTTGTCTGGTTTTGAACTAAAGGTGTCCAGTAGCTGGCAATTAAGGCAACGATCAGCCACCAGAGGGTATTGACTTCAGGACGATACCAGACAGTATCTACGGTACCGTGAGCTAGCATACCCAACAAAATAGCGATCGCTCCGATTAACCAAAATCCCTCTACACTTCTGAGTTGTCGCAATCGTCGCACTTGCAAAAGTGCCGTATTAAATGTGACAATTAATAACCAGAGAAAGCAGGCTAAACCAACAAAGCCAGTTTCTACAGTCACTTCAAACAATATCGAATAGGCGCTCAAAGCAGTGTAACGAGGGCGTTGATAGAGGGGATAAACTTTATTAAAAGAGTTATGACCAGGCCCAATGCCGAAAATCGGGCGATCGCGAATCATTTCAAATACAGCATCCCACACATTTCGGCGAAAATTATTACTGCTATCCTTACGGTCGGCAAAAATACTAAACACTCGCAGCCGCACTGGCTCTACAAATATCACTGCTAGCACCAATAGGCCGATCAAACCTCCTAACACAATAGGTATTGACCAAGTACGCCAAAAACGAGGCATTTCCACGCTTTTCCAATAAACTAGCAATGCCATCGCAGCTAAAACTGCTACCACTAGTCCAATCCAACCGCCACGACTAAAAGTCAGAATCAGGCAGGAACTATTGACAATTAGCATTGTTAATGCTAAAGCTTTTTTAGGCCAGCTTTGCCATGCAAAAATTGCCACTAAGCTAAAAATTACTGCTGGTAGGAGGTATCCAGCCAATAAGTTGGGATTGCCTAAATAACTGTAGACTCTTGTAGTCTTAGACATAGGAGATTCTGGATCAACCCAAGTCGCCAGTGCTGTGGCTCCAAAAAACCATTGACGCAACCCGTATACACTAACAATTAACGATACGTGCAGATAAAGGGTGATAATCCAAGAACGGAGGCGAGGCGACCTTAATACCCTGGCACAAAGGGTAAATAGTAGCAAATACAAGGTCAACGTTCCCAAGTCGCTAAGTGCCGCCTTTTTGACTGGTGATAATGCTGTTGCGATTGCGGCAACTCCCCAGTAGAGCAGTACCAGTAAGTGAATGGGAGTGACTGACGAGACATTTGCTGATGTTACCTCATCAGATAAAGTCAACAACAGCCAAAATCCGACACAAGCCACCAGCAAAAAACCCACCAATGTACTGGAAGCAAAAGGTGCCAAAGCATATATTAAGCTGAGTAAAGCCGCTGCGATCGCATCTCCCCATTGAAGTAAGACGCTAGTTTGCCGCCAAGAACTTAGCAATCCCACCAGAGAGCGGTGTACATAACTGGTAGCAAAATATTCTTTGAGCGGTAAAGTTGATAGAGTAAATCGTTGCCAGACTAAATTCATAAAAAACATTGCGATCAATTAGCCTGCCGACGCAGAACTTGGAATTGATCATAATGCCTATAGCTATAAAAAGGTAATAACAGAAATTGCCCATCGCGTGATGGCGCTTTTATTACTAGCCATCAGCCAATAGGAAGTTAAGATAGTTCTTCATATACTTAGTACAGCTTGATGTAAAATGGTGGTGAATTGAGGGTTGAAATTTAAAGGCATAGGTAAGCGCAACACACAGAGAATTAATCAAATCTAGATAGAAAATACGTCTTTCCCAATCTCCATTACCCCTTATCCCCAGAGGGGGCCCCACCTTCCCCAATCCCCACAATTAGACATCGCTAATTGCTTGTGAGGAAGTCGCTAGTTGCAGTGGCAAAGAAAGCACATAACGATATCCTGATTCTGGTGAACCTTGAATCAAAATATGTCCACCATGTAATTCTGCCAGTTGACAACTTAGTAATAGACCTAAACTTTCACGAGAAAGACTTCCATGTGATTTAGCTAAATTTATACCTGAACTAGTAGCAAAGAAATTTGAGTGGGAATCACTCAAGTTTTTGGAATTTTCCACTGCTACTGATGAAGTATCTAGTTGTTCTTGTCTTTCTGTATGAGTATTGTAAGTTGCAACCTCACCTGTAAGCTCCAGCAGCGACAAAGAATTGAGACGGAAGTAAGGATCAACTTCTGTTATGCCATCCCCTAACCAAGGATGGGAAACCCAAATAGTAATGTTGAGCGTATCTTCTTTGTAAGAAACATGAATGCGAACAATGCTACCTGTAGCCGAAAGTTGAATCACACTGAAAACCAGATGATAAAGCATTTGCCGCACCTTGTCTTTATCTAAAGGCCAAATGCGATTGCGTCCTGGTTCTATAGACAGGCGAATATCTTGTTCGCGGCGATTAGCTACTTCTTCTAGGGTATTGATAGCTTGTTGGCATAGCATTTCAATATCCACGGGAGCTAAATTTAGCACAGTTGAGTTTTCATCCATAGCTCCTAGTTCGGTAATTTCATTTACTAGGGAAAGTAAGTACCGACCACTGTGTTGGATAATTTCTAAATATTCTCTCTGTTTAGTCGTCAAAGGCCCATAAATCTCACGTCCTAAAACACTAGCCATACCGAGTACAGATGTTAAGGGCGTGCGTAACTCCTGAGTTAGCTGACTCAAAAGTTCTAGCTTCAGTTGCTTAGTAGAAACAGAGTCGCTATCTTGTGTGGATGCAGTAATTTTAATCTCAGTGTTACGTTCCTCATTCAGTGAAAATATCGGAACGTTCCTGGCAGCGCTTGATTCGAGTTTCCCTTGCAAGAGTCGGTTACGTTCAAATTCACTCATGCTCCAACGAGCGATGATTTGCAAAAACTCAATGTCTCGGGGTTTAAAATTGCGCGGGACTAAATCCATCACCGCTAATGCACCCAAACAATTTCCCTCAGCATCAATTAGTGGCGCTCCTAAGTAAGCACGAATACCATAATCTTGCACCAACTTGCTGCCAGCAAGTATTGGGTCGGTAAGTTTATGTGTATCATTAATTTCAAATATTTGAAAACTCTCTACTACCTGAGTGCAAAAGGATTCCCGGCGTAGTAGTTGGCGGCTTTGTGCCAAATGATTCATTAGTCCCAGTCCCAGCCTAGATAAGCCCACCGCCGACTTGAACCAGTGGCGTTCTTGATCCACAAATCCCAATATGGAAATTGGTGCTTCCAAAAAGTGGGCAGCAGTCTGTGTGGCTTCTTCAAAAACCGGAATCGTTTCTGGTTGCCGCAAACCTAAATCCGACAAAGCTTTGAGGCGTTGCTGTTCTCTTGATTCATGAGAATCCCAACCATCCTTTAGGGCAAATAATTTGTTTTCAGGCTCTATCATTGCCACTGCTACCTTAATAATTTCTCTATCGTGTTAATTGATCCAAGTCCTATTTCTAGGTTATCAATTGCTATTTTTAAGCATTCCCTAATTTTGCCTCTGACAAACAAATTTAGGGCAAAAATTTTTTCTCCCTTGCATTAAGCCAAGATGTGGTGTCTGCTAGTTACTAGTTACTGGTGCTGAATGTTCTTTATTTAGCACTGATGTAGTCTTTGTTGCTTGAGATTTTGCAATCAGACTGCGTTAGATTTGAATTCAGCCAGGGTAAGCTAATGCTAAGGATACAATACAAAGAGGCTATCATTCTTTATGTGTATAAGGGAAAATTTTGACTGAAACATTCAAAGTAGATTTACTTAAAAAATAGATGTTGGCGTAATTAAATATAGATATTTTACTGATAACAACTAGCACCTAGAGATGATAATCCTAGTATAGGATGATCTAAATAGGCTAACCATATTTCTATGGATTAGCAAACTACCAAATTATTGAAAAGCCCAGTTTCTGAACTTTTTGAATTTTGAGAGAAGTCTGATGGCAACTTCGGGCGCTCAAATTAAGAGGGCGTGATTTTGAAAACCATAACAGACTAAATAATTGATTTAAACCTTTATCCAATAGATTAAATCTATTACAATTTTATGCCAAAAATTGTACAATAAGTTCTATTTTTTCCATGTAAGGAAACAATTTTTTGAGGACGACTGGTAATGAATAAAATGACTATTAGAGTTCCTTTTGTAGACCTAAAGTTACAACATGAACCAATTCAAACACAATTGCAAGATGCAATCCAATCTGTATTGGAACGGGGAGATTTTATTTTAGGGCAAGCACTTTCAGATTTTGAAGCAGCATTTGCGGCAGTATCTGGTACGGCTTATGGAGTTGGTGTGGCATCAGGAACAGATGCGATCGCTCTGGGATTACAAGCGTGTAATATTGGTGCTGGCGATGAAGTAATTTTACCTGCAAATACTTTTATCGCCACCTTAATTGGGGTGCTACGTGCTGGCGCCAAGCCAATTTTGGTAGATTGCGATCGCCAAACTGCTTTAATTGACTTAGAAGCCGCAGCAAAGGCAATTACACCTCAAACCAAAGCAATTATCCCCGTTCATCTCTATGGTCAGATGGTATCACCACGCGATCTAGTGAACTTTGCCGATACCTACAAACTCCTAATTTTTGAAGATGCCGCCCAAGCACATCTGGCCCAAAGAGACGGATATTACGCTGGTTCAGTAGGAATAGCAGCAGCTTTTAGCTTCTATCCCAGCAAAAATTTGGGAGCATTTGGGGATGGGGGAATGCTGCTGACACGAGATTCAGATGTAGCCCAAAAGATGGTGCGCTTGCGAAATTATGGTGCATCGCAAAAGTATTTTCATACTGAACCAGGTACGAATAGCCGCTTGGATACTTTGCAAGCAGCGATTTTGCACAAAAAACTCCTATATTTGCCCCAGTGGAATCGCGATCGCCTGACTATTGCCCAGCAGTATGATAGTGAACTAGCACCCTTGGCAACTGCTGGAATTATTCCTATACAAAATCAAAGTGATACAGGACACGTTTATCATCTTTATGTGATTAAAGTAGATGATTCTTGCCCAATAGAACGCCAGCAGCTCCAGGAAAAACTTACAGCAGCGGGAATACAAACTGGCATTCACTACCCGATTCCTTGTCATCTCCAGCCAGCATTCACCAACTTAGGCTATCAACCAGGAGATTTTCCCCAAGCAGAGAAGTTGTCAAAGCAAATATTATCATTACCGATGTATCCTGGTTTAAGTAGTAGCCAAGTTAAAGAAGTTGTAGCAGCGATCGCCAATGCAGTCTCAGCAAGTTATCAGGCAGATAATCTATCTCCTGCTGACCTGGGAAGCGTGGTAGCCTGAAGTTAATTCATACTTAATGTACATCTAACAATTAGTCATTTGTCATTTGTGCTTTGTCCTTTGTCATTTGCAAATGACTAATGACCAATGACCAATGACTAATGACTAATAACCAAAGTTTTTGAATTACTTAAAATTATGGCACTCCAGCAACAGGTTAAAAATATAAATGCATCAGGCTTGTTAAATCTAGCTATTTTAGGCGTTTTGCTGCTGCTTTATGCTCCGATATTGCTACACTGGTTGGATGGTTGGCTGCACAAAAATATCAGTACAGAACACGAATATTTCAGCCACGGAATTATTGGTCTACCATTTGCGGCTTATCTGGGCTGGATGAACCGGAAAAAGTGGAAACGTTTGCCAGATACCATCAATCCTTTGGGCGCTGTTTTATTGTCATTAGGGGCAGTTTTTTATCTTAGCGGTGTTACAGAGTGGGTCAACCTATCCTTGCCCGTGATATTAATCGGTTTATGCTTGTGGTTTAAGGGAATAGCAGGTTTGCGATTACAAGGATTCTCTCTACTACTAGTATTTTTAGCAACCCCAACAGCATTACCCTATCTTATTGCTCCCTATACCTTACCTCTGCAAAGCTTCATCGCTGGCACAGCAGGTTTCATACTGAATCAATTTGGGATGGAAGTAACCGTAGATGAGATCAATCTTTACGTGGGAGGACGGATTGTAGAAGTTGCTCCCTATTGTGCAGGGCTGAAAATGTTGTTTACGACTCTCTACGTGGGCTTGATGCTGCTTTATTGGACAGATGGTTTGTCTTTACGACGAACAACTATATCGTTTTTATCTCTTGCTGCGATCGTTAGTATTACTGCCAATATCATTCGTAATACTTTACTGACTTTCTTTCACGGCACGGGTCAAGAAGCGGCTTTTAAATGGCTGCATGATGGTTGGGGTGGCGATCTCTACTCTGCTTGTATGCTGGTGTCACTAGTGCCCTTACTGAATTGGATTAATACCTATTTTTCAGCATCTCTAGAAACTGAGCAAGAGGCAGAAAGTTAGAGGCATTGGGGATTAGGCAGAGGAGCAAAGGGGCAGAGGAGCAGAGGAGAAAATTTTCTGCAACTTCTCCCCTGTTCTCCACTCTTCACTCC
>NZ_JADEXF010000783.1 GCF_015207245.1 Nostoc cf. edaphicum LEGE 07299 | reverse complement strand
TCTCCCGATAATCTACGGCACAATATATACCCGCAGGTACATCTTGAGCGAGGGCTTCTTTCAAAGTGGGAATTAAATCTAAAGCCGATTCAACTCGGTAGCCTTTTAAACCCATACTTTCGGCTAATTTGACGAAATCAGGATTGCTAAAATGCACAAAGGATGAGTTTCCTTTACCAAAGTGATTTTCTTGCTTCCACTCAATTAACCCATAGCCACCATCATTGAAAATTATCGTGACAAAGGGCGTACCGACACGCAAGGCTGTTTCTAATTCCTGAGAATTCATCATAAAGCCGCCATCGCCTGTTACAGCCACGACTTTGCGTTTGGGATGAACCAGTTTTGCTGCTAAAGCGCCAGGAATGGCAATACCCATAGCTGCAAAGCCGTTGGAAATTATGCAAGTATTGGGACTATGGCAATGATAATGACGGGCCATCCACATCTTATGTGCGCCAACATCTGAGATGACGATATCATCAGGGCCCATCACTTGCCGTAAGTCATAAATTAACTTTTGCGGCTTAATGGGAAATCCATCATCATGGGCGTACTGTTCGTAATCAGCCCGAATCTCTGACCTTAAACTGATAGCAAAAGGATCGGGTTTACCTTGTCTATCTGCTAATTTTAAAATTTCATAGAGGGAATCTGAAATATCTCCCACGACTTCGGCGTTGGGAATATAACTACTATCAATCTCCGCCGGACTTACCCCAATATGCACAATGGGAATTTCACCATTACGATTCCATTTCTTGGGGGAAAACTCAATCAAATCATAGCCGATCGCAATTACTAAATCTGTGTTATCAAAGCCACAGGTAATAAAGTCTCTTTGCTGTAATCCCACTGACCACAAAGCTAGTTGATGTGTGTAGGGAATTATGCCTTTACCCATGAAGGTATTGGCAACAGGTATATTCAGTAAGGTGGCAAATTGCGTTACGGCATCACTTGCTTGAGCGCGAATTGCTCCATTTCCAACTAAGATTAATGGGTTAACTGCTTGGCAAATTGCGGCGGCGGCGGCCCGAATGCTAGCAAAAGATGCATAGGTTTTTTCGATATTATCCTTACGCAAAGGTTTGCCTTCGACGGGCATAGCAGCAATATTTTCTGGCAAATCGATGTGAACTGCGCCAGGTTTTTCAGATTGCGATCGCTTAAATGCTTTCCGCACTACTTCGGGTGTAATACTCGGTCGCACAATCTGCTTATTCCACTTGGTAACAGGTGCAAACATTGCCACCAAATCTAAATATTGATGGGATTCAATATGCATTCTATCTGTTCCCACTTGACCGGTAATCGCCACTAAGGGCGCACCATCGAGGTTAGCATCTGCTACCCCAGTCATCAAGTTGGTTGCCCCAGGGCCAAGAGTAGAAAGACACACTCCGGCTTTTCCTGTTAAGCGTCCGTAGACATCGGCCATGAATGCTGCACCCTGTTCATGACGAGTCGTAATAAATTTAATCGAAGAATGTTTTAACGCTTCCAAAACGTGCAGGTTTTCTTCGCCAGGGAGTCCAAAAATATATTGCACTCCTTCATTTTCTAAGCACTGCACCAATAATTCTGCTGTATTCATTTTATTTTCCGACAACTCTATTAACGAATAAGACTTTTGTTCTTTGTCATTAGTCATTTGTCATTTGACCAATGACCAATGACCAATGACCAATGACTAATCATTTAACCCACACGGTTTTAACATTGACAAACTCATGTATACCTTGGATACTCAATTCTCTGCCATATCCAGAACGCTTGATGCCACCAAAGGGCAACCGAGGATCGGATTTAACCATACTGTTGATAAACACGGCACCAGCCTCGATTTCCTCAACCAAGCGATCGCTCTCTTGGTCGTTGGTTGTCCAAGCACTTGCACCTAAGCCAAAGGGACTGTCATTAGCGAGTTTAATAGCAGCATCGATATCTGGAACCCGGAATAACAAGGCTACCGGGCCAAAGAATTCTTCTTTTGCGATTGGTGTGTCGGTGGGGATATCTATGATAATTGTTGGCGGATAAAAGTTTCCCGGACGATCTGATAAAGGATGTCCACCGATGATGACTTTACCACCGCTGCTAATAGCACCTTGCACTTGTTGATCTAAATCCTGGAGAATACCAGGTGTTGCCAGTGGGCCTAAATCGGTATCTGGTTGCATAGGATCGCCAACTTTGAGCGCCTCAAATTTTTCTAAAAGCAATTTTTCAAATTTGTCTGCGATCGCATCTGCGACAATAAAACGTTTCGCTGCAATACATGATTGCCCGTTATTTAACATCCGCGCTGTAGTAGCTGTGACAACTGCTGTCTCTAAGTCAGCACTTTCTAACACAATAAACGGGTCACTTCCTCCTAATTCCAAAACTGTTTTTTTAATTTGTTTGCCGGCGGCGACGGCGAGGGATGCACCGGCTGGTTCGCTTCCGGTCAAGGTGGCAGCTTTTACGCGGTCATCAGCCATTAAATCGGCAACTTTGGCAGCGCCTATTAATAGAGTTTGAAACGCACCTTCAGGAAAACCTGCCCGTCGGATAATATCTTCAATTGCCAAGGCGCACTGCGGCACGTTGGAAGCGTGTTTGAGTAAGCCGACATTTCCCGCCATCAGGGCAGGTGCTGCAAAACGAAACACTTGCCAGAAGGGGAAATTCCACGGCATCACCGCGAGAATCGCACCCATTGGTTGATAACGTACAAAACTCTGGCTGGCATCAGTTTTTACACTGACATCAGCGAGAAAATCAGGGGCGTGTTCGGCGTAGTAACGACAGACGAGGGCGCATTTTTCGACTTCCGCGATCGCAGCTTTAAATGGTTTACCCATTTCTAGAGTCATTAACTTAGCAAATTCTGCTTTGTCTTGCTCTAAAATATCAGCAGCTTTTTGCAGCCAGTGCGATCGTTCAGAGAAACTTGTCTGACGATACTGTTCAAAAGTCTGATTAGCTAAATCGAGTTTAGCGGCAATTTCTGCATCATTGAGCGCCTCAAAGGTTTTGAGCGTCTCCCCAGTGGCGGGATTAATGGTGGCGATCGCCATTACCTGACCTCCCGTTAAAAAATAGCTTCGGTAGGCTTCCTAGTGTTACACAGATCAATTCTGGAAGCTACC
>NZ_JADEXF010000782.1 GCF_015207245.1 Nostoc cf. edaphicum LEGE 07299 | reverse complement strand
CCCCAATAGTGGTATTTTTGTTACCGATCTAGTGGGAAAGTCCCAAAAAAATCAATCATCAATAGATTCTTCCAGCCACAACAATTATGCCGTGATTAAAAGCGGTAGTTGTGGTTTGTGCTATCGAAGGCTGATAATAGTTGTGTTAAACAAAAATACTAAGAATTAAAACAAACAATTGAGGCTTTCTAGGCGAAAGCAAAAAATTAGTACTAGAATGTGACTCAAAATTTCGGGAAGGTACAAAACAAGTTGTTGCAATATACACTTGTAGAGTAAATTCTATACGGCATTTTTATGGCACGGTTTTACAGGCCTGGAAAGCTCTAGGTGAATTATGTTGATCACGGTGCAGGGGAAGTAGGCTGTGCGAATTCCGCTAGATTACTACCGAATTTTAGGACTACCGTTAGCGGCAAGTGAAGAACAATTGCGACAGGCATACAGCGATCGCATTGTACAATTGCCGCGACGTGAGTATTCTCAGGCAGCAATTTCTTCTCGTAAACAACTCATAGAAGAAGCTTACGTGGTTTTATCAGATCCAAAACAACGCAGTACCTACGATCAGCTTTATCTTGCTCACGCCTATGACCCTGATAACCTTGCTGCTGCCGCAGTAGCACTGGAAAATCGTCCAGAAAGCACCAAAAGGGGTAGTGATATCCAGAGTTTGGGTATCGAAATTACTCAAGACGAGTTGGTTGGCGCTTTATTAATTTTGCAAGAGTTGGGGGAATACGAACTTGTACTAAAACTAGGTCGTCCGTACCTGGTAAATAAAAATGGTGCTACAAGTGCAAGAAAAGGCAATAATTTAGCAGACGAAGAAATACACGAAAGTGCTGAACATCCTGATGTCGTTCTCACTGTCGCCCTTGCTTGTCTAGAATTAGGTCGCGAACAGTGGCAACAAGGTCACTATGAAAATGCCGCCATATCTTTAGAAACTGGTCAAGAACTGCTAGTACGCGAAGGGTTGTTCGCTAGTGTCCAGGCGGAAATTCAGGCGGATCTTTATAAATTGCGACCATATCGAATTTTGGAGTTGCTGGCACTACCTCAAGAAAAGACTGCCGAACGAAGCCAAGGTTTGGAATTATTGCAAAATCTTTTAGAAGATCGTGGCGGGATTGATGGCACGAATAATGATGATTCTGGTTTAAACATAGATGACTTCCTGCGGTTTATCCAGCAGTTACGCAACCACTTAACAGTTGCCGAACAGCACAAGTTATTTGAAGCCCAAAGCAAACGCAATTCTGCTGTTGCCACTTACTTAGCTGTTTATGCCTTGATAGCGCGGGGATTTGCTCAACGGCAACCTGCTTTAATTCGTCAAGCAAGACAAATGCTCATACGTCTCGGCAAGCGCCAAGATGTACATTTAGAACAGTCGTTATGTGCATTACTTTTGGGACAAACTGAAGAAGCAACTCGTGTTTTAGAACTTAGTCAGGAGTACGAAGCTTTAGCTTTTATTAGAGAAAAATCTCAAGACTCTCCCGATTTGTTACCAGGGCTGTGTCTATATGCAGAACAGTGGTTACAACACGAAGTATTTCCCCATTTTCGAGATTTAGCAAACCAGCAAGCTTTTCTAAAAGATTACTTTGCTAACCAACAGGTACAAGCTTATTTAGAAGCACTGCCAAGGGATGCAGAAACAACTAATGAGTGGTCTGTAATTAACCCCCAAAATTTTCCCCAGCCGCAGACAAATAATTCGCCTTTCCCTAAGAATTCAACTAGGACTCCAACGCAATTTAACCACAGCAGAACACCTGACCTAGATTTGCCAGACACACCAGAATATTCAAACTTCTCACCACCTATGTGGAATTCATCTGCAAGTGTAAAATCAGAGGTTCCTGCTGCTGAACGAACGAGCAGAGCCAGTAATCAGAATTTGAACGGTTCAGCTAAAAGTGCTACACCTGCTCATAACCAAAAGCGTCGACGGAGAAAACCTACTCCATCTAATATCCGGGAGCGTTTACCAGACAATCGTCCTTATTCTCGGCGTCCTCGGCGGCGGCGAACTTTTGCTAACACTATTGAAGGGAAAACACGGCTGGTATGGAAAGTGTTTATTTCTTTAGTGAGTATTTTAGTTTTCTGGGTGTTAGCCACAACAACTTTTGGATGGTTAAAAAATCTGTTTTTTCCTACACGATCTGTACCTCCTTCACAGTTGTTTGTACAAATAAATCAACCACCAATATCTATTCCTCCTCCAAATAGTCCACCACAAGGACTAGATGGCCCTTTAACAGATGCAGCGGCAGAGCAAATCATTCGCACTTGGCTATCTACTAAAGCCGAAGCTTTAGGGCCGAATCATGAGATTAATAATTTAGAGCAGATTTTAACTGGTTCAGCTTTGTCTCAATGGCGGGTGATTGCTCAACAGGCTAGGTCTGACAACCGCTACCGCAAGTACGAGCATAGCGTAAAGGTGGAATCTGTAGAGAAAATTGATTTATTCGCAGATCGTGCCGCAGTGGTAGCTACGGTGAAGGAAGAGACGCAGTTATATGAAAATGGTCAGTTTAAAAACTCTTCTAACGATAATTTGCGAGTTCGGTACGAATTGATTCGAGAACGAAGTAAATGGCGTATTCAAAGTACATCTGTTGTGAATCAGATAATTAGATAAGTTTGAATTTTTAGGTGATGTCTACGACGAAGTGGCTGATCCCAATCCCTCATGAAGAGTAATTCTGATTCTCTGAACTTCTGAGCTGCGGAAGCCGCGCAAGAGAGTTCTCTCTGGATTCTGAATTCTTCTTCAATCGCTCTGACCCTGAAACTGATGTCCACCCGCCTCAATTCTGAGCTTACCTGACTTCCATCCCAGATAAATCGGGGTTTTATTACCATCAGCACTTTGGTAAACAGCAAAATGATCGCGCCAATCGTGGTAGTGTCCATTCCGCCAAACTTTTGGTAAATTATTACCCTGATATTGCAGTTTTACTTGAGCGAAAACCCCTTGATACCCAACTACTCCATAATTAATGTTATTCAGAGTTAAACGCGACTTTTTCACTATAGACTGCTGAAATTGCTCCCAACTGCCGTAGGTTTCTTGTTCACCAACTTCCAGAGCAAATCCACTTACTGTTCTCCCAGTAC
>NZ_JADEXF010000781.1 GCF_015207245.1 Nostoc cf. edaphicum LEGE 07299 | reverse complement strand
ATTAATAAACTGGGCGTTTTTTGCTGATTTCAACAGAAAGATTCCTGCCAAAATTGGTTTTTTATAACCAGCAGCAATCGTATCCATAAACTTTTCCAGTCGCTCAAAATCGGTAATCAACTGACTTTGAAAAAACTGCGCTCCGGCTTCGATTTTGCGTTCAAATCGACTTTGTAAACCCGACCAACTTTTACATTGCGGATCTACCGCTGCACCAACAAATAAATCTAAGGCTCCATCAGTCAAGGGTTTTTCATTACAATCAACACCTTGATTCATCTTCCGAATCAATTGCAGCAGTCGCACAGCTTCTAAGTCAAATACTGCTTTGGCATCTGGATGATCGCCTGCTTTTACTGGGTCGCCAGTCAAAGCTAAAATATTACAAATACCTAAAGCATGAGCGCCCATCAAATCAGCTTGTAAACCGATGCGGTTGCGATCGCGGCAAGCAATTTGACAGATCGGCTCTATGCCATTTTGTGATAAAATCACCGACGCCATTAACGAAGACATCCTTAACACGGCGCGGCTACCATCAGTAACATTGACGGCATGAACTCTCCCCTTAAGAGTCGCCGCCATTTGAATCATGTGCGCTGGATCTCCTCCCTTCGGCGGTGCTACCTCAGCAGTAACTAGGAATTCACCTGCTTGTACAGCTCTGCGAAAGTAATTCAAGGCTGTGGGGCTATGGGTGTGATGCATAAAATTAAGACTTTCAATTTCTTAAATGGTATAACAAATCACACCGAAAAGCGAAAACTTATAGAGGTAGAGAGTAGCCTAAAGCAGTTTTTACCTGTGATAAAGTTTGATTTGCGATCGCTCTAGCTTTTTCCCCTCCATCCCGCAACACAGACTCCAAATAGCTTTTATCCGCCGTTATCGAGTGATATTTTTCTTGAATTGGTTTCAGGGACTCAATAATTGTGTTTGTCAACAATGGCTTGAACTGTCCCCAGCCCATATCCTGACACTCAACTGCCACATCTTCCTTTTTCTTCCCAGAAAGCAATGTATAGAGCGTTAACAAATTATTACACTCTGGACGCGCTGGATCGTCGAAAGTCAGCCCACGAATGGGATCGGTTTTACAACGCTTAATGTTGTATTGAATTTGCTCTGGTGAATCTAGCAAATTGATTCGGCTTAAGTCGGAAGGATCGGACTTCGACATTTTGCGTGTACCGTCTGCTAAACTCATCACCCTTGCCCCTTCCTTGCGAATCAAAGGGTCTGGTAACTTCAGAACTGGTTGATTTGGTTTACCAAACTGGTGATTTAACCGAGCTGCAATATCCCGTGTCAATTCTAAATGTTGCTTTTGGTCTTCACCCACTGGCACTTTATCCGCTTGGTAAAGCAAAATATCCGCTGCCATCAGCACAGGGTAATCCAATAAGCCTGCACTCACATTTTCTCCCTGTTTGACAGCCTTTTCCTTAAACTGAATCATATCTTGCAGCCAGTTTAGAGGTGTAATGCAGTTGAGCAACCAAGTGAGTTCACTGTGAGCTGAAACATGAGATTGTACAAAGATAGTGGAGTGATTTAAATCAAGACCACAAGCTAAATAGAGAGCAGCAAGAGTGTAGGTATCAGATGCCAACTGTTTTGGGTCGTGTGGCACTGTAATCGCGTGCAAATCAGCCACAAAAAGATAATTTTCGTATTCGCTCTGACTTTCTACCCAGTTGCGAATGGCTCCCAAGTAGTTACCTAGATGGTAATTGCCGGTTGGTTGAACTCCAGAAAGAACACGTTGCTTGCCCATAAATTCCAACTTAGTTATCTCAAATCCGCGCTATGTCAAGTGGCGATGTCTGGCGACAAGTTGCTTGCGCCTACGCAAAACTCATTTAATTTTGACATTTTCCAGGTCAACTCGCCGTTGTAGAATGAGAGATTTTAACTCAACTCCCATTCGTATAGAAACTCTTCACAAAGGAAAACGACAACTTAGGGACTTGTAAAAATAAATTATCCCAAATTATTTTTAGATTTTTAGGGGCGCAAGGCCTTGCGCCCCTACGTACCCTGTGGGACGCTTACACAAACGCGGAGTGTCCCACAGGGATGGTATATTTTTCAACTGTAAGTCCATTAGTGTCTTTTGACAGCTTATAAAGTAGGTATTGTAATGCTTGACTGTAGTCTGTTGTAAATAAAAAGCTGATGTAATGGCATGGCCGCTCGATGTAATGGCATGGCCGCTCAATGTAATGGCATGGCCGCTCGATGTAATGGCATGGCCGCTTGATGTAATGGCATGGCCGCTCGATGTAATGGCATGGCCGCTCGATGTAATGGCATAGCCGCTCGATGCAATGGCATTGCAAAAGATTGCGTTTACATAACACGACAATAGAAATACTAAACTGCAAAACGCCGTAATGAAAGCTTTTGCTCTTCATCAAAGCAGTTTATGTACTTTTGATTTACAAAAATAGACAAAATTTAAATTCTTTTCAGAGAAAGTAGCAGTAATCTCAACATTATGAGTTAATTTTTTCACTCAGGAGAGTCTGCTGATGAAAGCTTTACTACTCTGGTCTATAAAAATGCTCAATTATTTCCGGATTTACTAGCAGACGATTGGTCTGACAGTTTTTAGTTGCACAAATCCGCCATTATATTTTATGACAACGGCGGTAATCCTGCTAACTGACTACAAAATTATCTTTGCTGATGCAAATGTCTATCTAAAAATAGATAGAGCAAGAATAAAAGTAGTGGGATCGTAGCATCATCTCTGCAATGACCATCCAAAACACGGATTTGTCAAAAGTAAAAAATTTTTCAACCAAAATTTAATTAGAGGATTACAGCAATGAAGGTACTCTTACTTTACCCCCGCTTTCCTAAAACGTTTTGGTCTTACGACGAATTCATGAAAATAGCGGGACTTAAGGCATTTATTCCACCGCTAGGGATTCTGACTGTTGCGGCTATGCTACCAACAGACTGGGAAGTTCGGTTTTATGACCGCAATGTTAACCAAGAAACCGATGCTGATTGGCAATGGTGCGACATCGTGATTCTTTCTGCGATGCTTGCCCAGAAAGAAGACTTTCTCGCCCAAATTCACAAAGCAGCGCAACTGGGGAAAAAAGTTGCTGTGGGTGGCCCTTATCC
>NZ_JADEXF010000780.1 GCF_015207245.1 Nostoc cf. edaphicum LEGE 07299 | reverse complement strand
GCATGAGATAAGGTTCGTACACCTCTTCAATTGTTTGAGTATCTTCACCTGTGGCTGCTGCTATTGTTTCCAATCCCACTGGCCCGCCGTTAAATTGTTCAATTATGACCTTTAGCATCTGGAGGTCTGTCCAATCTAAACCGCAGGTATCTACTTGAAATAGTTGCAATGCCTCGGATGCAACTATTTCATTAATATCCCCAGATGTTTTTACTTCTGCATAATCACGGACTCTTTTAAGTAGCCTATTAGCAATACGTGGTGTCCCGCGTGAACGACGGGCAATTTCCGTGGCACCATCTTCTGTAACGGGAGTTTTAAGTAATTGAGCAGTTCGCAGTACAATTTGGGTCAGTTCGTCAACTTCGTAAAATCGGAGTTTTTGAATCAAGCCGAAGCGATCGCGCAGTGGTGAAGTTAAAGCACCCACACGGGTTGTAGCACCAACTAGAGTAAACTTTGATAGCGGCAAACTTCTAATCCGAGCGCTAGAACCCTTACCAATAGTAATATCTAAGCGATAATCTTCCATCGCCGGATAGAGAATTTCCTCCGTCATCCGCGAGAGGCGATGAATTTCATCAACGAATAAAATATCTCCTGGTTTCATGTTCACCAGTAACCCGACAATATCCCGTGGACGTTCTAGGGCTGGCGCACTGGTAATTTTGTAATTTACCCCCATTTCCGATGCTAAAATCATTGCCATTGTGGTTTTTCCCAATCCCGGCGGCCCATACAGCAACAAGTGATCCAGTACCTCACCACGAGACTTGGCTGCTTTGATGGCAATATCTAGCACATCCTTTAAATCTTTTTGCCCAATGTAATCAGCAAATCGGTGCGGTCGAATACCTTCTTCCTGCTGTTCTTGTTCATCAATCGCAGCTTCAGGCTTCAAAATATTTTCTGTGGATGGTGCTTTCGCCGACTCTCGACGCTGCGTTGGTTCTCCGTTGGGTTCTGGAGGCTGTTTTTTCGAGGAGATTATCGCCATAATTCTTACAGGGTAGAGGTTACAGGGTAAAGGTTACAGGGTACGGGGTACAGGGTACAGTTACAGGGAATGGGGTACAGGGTAAAGGTAACAGGGTACAGATTATTCCCTATAACCTGTCACCTGTTACCTCTCCCCTAATTCCAATACCCGTGAAAATTTTAGTTTGAGAATACCCGCGCCAATTTAAAATTTAAATTCCGGTCAATTACCCAGAAGTACAAAAGTTATTATGTTATCTAAAAGAATCTTACCGTGCTTAGATGTAAAGGCGGGACGGGTTGTAAAAGGAGTTAACTTTGTTAATCTCCAAGATGCAGGCGATCCCGTAGAGCTGGCAAAGGTTTACAACGAAGCCGGTGCTGATGAGTTAGTATTTCTGGATATTACAGCTACTCATGAAGACCGAGCTACAATTTTAGATGTGGTGTACCGCACTGCTGAACAGGTCTTTATTCCATTGACTGTAGGTGGTGGCATTCAATCCTTAGAAAATGTTAAAGCTTTGTTACGGGCGGGCGCAGATAAGGTTAGTATTAATTCTGCGGCAGTGCGGGAACCAGACTTGATTAATCGGGCAAGCGATCGCTTTGGTAATCAGTGCATAGTTGTTGCTATTGATGCCAGACGCAGAAATAACCCGGAAAATCCAGGTTGGGATGTGTATGTGCGGGGTGGCAGAGAAAATACAGGCTTAGATGCCCTATTGTGGGCACAGGAAGTTGAAAAACGGGGGGCCGGAGAACTGCTAGTCACAAGTATGGATGCTGATGGAACCCAAGCTGGGTATGATATTGAAATCACACGGGCAATTGCCGATGCTGTAGAAATTCCAGTCATTGCTTCTGGTGGTGCAGGTAATTGTGAACATATCTACACTGCCCTCACTGAAGGTAAGGCTGAAGCCGCATTACTCGCGTCACTGTTGCATTACGGGCAATTAAGCGTAGCAGAAATTAAAAGTTACTTGCGCGATCACAACGTGCCAGTCAGAACATTCTGTTGATCCACCATTACTCATTTAATGACATCCATCTAAGGTTAGGCACACTTCCTGAAAAGGGTGTTAATATTATTTTACAAGTATTAACAAATATTAAGAAATATGTTGCTTCCTATTTTACTTTTTGATGTAGCCCTGGTAGCGTGGTCGCTGCACTTAATGGAAAAAGCTTACGAGAGTAAAGAATTTTCTCTAATGTTAGCTGGTACCTTGGTTGCTCTTGCTGCTGCTGCCATGTTAGTAGTTTACTTTTTGATGGGGCATTGTATGACCTATTTGTTGCAAGTATCCTAGAGAGTACTGAGTGCGAGAGAGGATATTTAAAATTTAGTTTCTAGAAAGCCTGACAAAGTAATAATAACTAAGAAAATATATATAGCTGATTTTAAGAGGATGTTTTAAAAGTATCGGAAAGTATAATTTTTACCTTCTGGAATAGGGTAAGTGCAACGAAAACTAGGGTTTTCGGCATTGTTGCTGAACCAATAAGAATTCAGCTTGTTGTTTTTCAGTTTACAGTCGAACATTAGCCACTCAACGAAATTACTTTTTAGTTACAACTAGTCGTCGGGTAAATGACTTTGGTGTTTTTACAAATACAATCAATGGTTCTGGCAAAGTCGTAGTAGTTCCAGAATCGCATTCAAGATTTGGAGTATTACTGGCTACTAGTATCATTTATCTGGTAGTGTCCAATTTTACAAGTAAGAGTAAAAATGAAAAATCTACAAGAAGTAGCCAGTCACACCAACTTTTTAATCAAGAGACTTGCAAACAGTAAATGTTGTGAGAATTAACATTTGCAAGTGAACTTTATTTTATATGAACAACGGTAACACCACTGCCGCCATCTGCTTGTTCTGCTGGTTCGTAGTTGTTCACTCTGGAATGCTGTTGCAAAAAGGCGTGAACTCCTTGTCGCAGCTTACCAGTGCCATAGCCGTGAATAATCCAGATTGGGCCTGTAGCTTCCGAAATGGCTTTGTCTAAAATGTATTCAGCATCAGCCACGCGTTTACCACGCAAATCGATGGTATTTTGGGAAGTCCGAATTTCTGGGACATTTTGTGGTGGCGGGGTTACTGCTGCTGGGGCTGGTTTGGGTTTGACAACTGGTTCGGCTTTTTGACCATCTAGAGA
>NZ_JADEXF010000779.1 GCF_015207245.1 Nostoc cf. edaphicum LEGE 07299 | reverse complement strand
GATTAAAGTACAGCCACTACAAGTTTTAAATTATTCCAGCCTTGTTCCAAAAGTGAGTACTGAAAACGATGATGTTTTCGTCGTCAATACCTCACAGTTGGTCAATGATAGCGTCAACAACAACGCAGTAGTTCGACAAGTCGATGAATTTCTCAAAAAATCAGCATTCCTGAATTCTTGAAATTTGAGTAATCATACTTTATTTTAAAAATCACGCGAGGTCTTTATGAGTCTTTTTGTTCTTTTACCCGCATACAACGAGCAAGAATCAATTCGACCCTTGTTCAAAAAGTTTCAGACATTGCAGCAAATCTTTAATATAGAGATAGAACTGATTCTTGTTGATGATGGCAGTAGCGATAAAACTGCTCAAACCGCTTTAGAAGAATCTCAATCACTAGATATATCACTGAAATTAGTCCAGCATCCCAAAAATGCTGGTTTAGGTCAAGCAATTAAAACAGGTTTTACGACTTTCTTGGAAATTTCCAAAGAAGGTGATTTTTTAGCGGCGATGGATTGTGATAATACTCAACCACCAGAGCTATTAATAAAAATGTATGACACTATGATAGCTGGTAGCTATGATATTGCGATCGCGTCTAGATATCGAAAAGGTTCTAAAGTCATAGGCTTATCAAAATTTAGAGAGCTGATGAGTTACGGAGCCAGCTGGCTTTTCAGAATTGCAGCCCGTGTACCAAGCGTAAAAGACTACACTTGTGGTTACAGATTGTATAACCGTACTTTCCTCACTAAACTGGATATGTATTATGGGGACAATCTATTCACTGAAAGTGGATTTGCTTGCATGATAGATTTACTGCTGAAAGCCAAAGCCCTCAAACCAAAAATCGTAGAAATTCCAATGGTTTTGAGATACGATGAAAAGCCGACTGCTAGCAAAATGAAAATTCTGAAAACTATTACTCGAACCCTAAAGCTCTTGTTTAAGAATCTACTATCAACAGAGCCAGCTTCTAATTTAGGTCAGACTTTCAAACAGCGAGAAACAGTCAGAATTCCACTAAAAATAGCAAACCGTAAATAAACCTGAGAAGAATGCCGTAAGTACATAAATATTAAGTGTATTTTATTTTACACTTATACAAAAGCGGAGCTTTCCTTGCTCCACTTTTGTATTCTGACTTCTGAATTCTTCGTCAAATAGCTCCAAATTTCTAGTCTGTGAGCAGATTTGCCAAGGCGTTGTTAAAGGGGAGGGAAATCCACACGTTTTTCTAGCAACTGTGGCTTTTGCTCATTTGTTAGACTGAACACACCAGGATTTTTCAGTCAAATCTCTGAACTACGCCAGCAGACGAGGCTACCCCATGCTTACAAGTACGCTACTTCTCTCGAATCAACTTCCCACTCTCCAATATTCCTCTACACCAGAGCGTTTCGATGAAACCTGGGAAGCCCCCCTGGCTACCCTTCTGGGACTAGGACGCGCCGCTGGTGCTGACTTCATCGAATTATTTTTAGAGCGTCGCAACTATATTAGTTCTCTTGCAGAAGATGACGCTATCACGAGTATTTCACCCAGTCTGTCTACAGGCGCGGGAGTCAGAGTATTTCGTGGTAAAGCTGACTGCTACGTTAGCACTAATGACCTTTCGTTTTCCGGTTTGAAAGCAGCCTTAGAAAAAGGTCTTTCTATCTTGGGATTGCAACTACCCACTGCTAAAGCTTTCATCCCCGAAATCAACCTAGAATTACTGAGAGATTACGCCAGCAAAAGAGGTAAAGATGCATGGCTACCAGTGTGTAGCTCCATCCGAGAAATGGGAGAAATCCTCTTAGATGGTACTGCCCACCTGAAGCAAAAAGCTAGCCACGTCCAATCGCGCCGTGCTACCTATTTCCGGGATTGGCAAGAAGTTTTAATCGCCGCTAGTGACGGGACTTTTGCCCGTGATATTCGCCTCACGCAGTCAGTAGGATTTAACTTGTTGTGTGCTGATGGTGCTAATCGTACCTCAATTGGCGATCGCGCAGGTAATACTAGTGATGCCAACTTCTTGCGAACTTGGGATTCTCAACAAGCCGCCGAGAAAATAGCAGAATCGGCTGGAAAAATGCTCTACGCAGATTACGTGGAATCGGGTACTTATCCCATCATTATGGCCAATCACTTTGGCGGCGTAATCTTCCACGAAGCTTGCGGACACTTACTAGAAACCACTCAAATAGAACGCAATACCACTCCCTTTGCTGACAAAAAAGGCGAAAAAATTGCCCACGAAAGTTTGACAGCCTGGGATGAAGGGCGCTCTGAAAATGCCTTCGGGACAATTGACATGGATGACGAAGGTATGCCCGCTCAAAGAACACTCTTAATTGAAAAAGGCGTTCTGAAAAACTTCTTAGCAGATAGAACAGGTTCCTCACGCACCGGACACCCCAGAACTGGAAGTGGACGCCGCCAAAATTATACTTATGCCGCTGCTAGCCGGATGCGTAATACTTATATTGATTCTGGCGAATATAGCAATGATGAATTATTTGCCTCTGTTGATAAAGGTATTTACTGTAAAAAAATGGGTGGTGGTAGCGTTGGTGCGACAGGCCAATTTAACTTTAGTGTTGATGAAGCTTATTTAATTGAAAATGGCAAAATCACCAAACCGCTAAAGGGAGCAATTCTCATTGGTGAAGCCAAGGAAATCATGAATAAAATTTCCATGTGTTCCCAAGATTTGGAAATTGCACCAGGCTTTTGTGGCTCAGTCAGTGGCAGTATTTACACTACAGTCGGACAACCCCACATCAAGGTTGATTCTATTACTGTGGGTGGACGATAACTTTATCAAATTCCAGGTTCTACCTGGAAACGCCTTCCTGGTGGCTATTTTATCTAGGAGGCAGAAGCCTTCTATCATTACACTCCCAGTCTGAAGTAGGGAGCAAGAAAATCCAAAATCTAAAAATTGACTATGCCGAATATAAATGAAATTGCAAATTCTGCCAAGGACAATGCTGATAAGCTTGGTATTAAGAAATTCGACATTTACGGCTCAACAGTAGATGACACTAACGTGCAAGTAGACCAAGGTGAGCCAAAACAAGTCAAAGCTTCAAACCGCTCTGGTGTTACTGTTCGTGTGTGGAATGAAGATAATACGATGGGTGTCACC
>NZ_JADEXF010000778.1 GCF_015207245.1 Nostoc cf. edaphicum LEGE 07299 | reverse complement strand
AGCGTTAATACGGATACCGATTTTAATTGTTTTATTAAAGAATAATTGTAGTAACCGCGTTTTCTACTAGAAACAAAGTAATTATAAAGACCATAATTACTGGCAATTAATCCGATTGCAGCGCGAAATAAAGTGTTGTGGCAGTTAGGCTTTTTCAAAAAAATCAAAATTTAAAATCGGGGTGCTAAAGATGACTGATATACTTGCAATGGGCGCAAATATCAAGCAAGAGACTGCTAAATTACCGCTGTTTGTAGAAAATTGTGACAGCTTTTGGGACAAAGAAATCAGACCGTTATTTACAGATGAGTCTTTATCTTTCAAGGTGAAAACTCTTAACGGAAACTATGTCAAGTACGTGAACTTGGATAATGGAGCTACAACCACACCCTTTGCAACTCTCAAGCAGTACGTGGACGAAATGCTTGACACCTATGGCAGCGTACATCGAGGTTCTGGGCAAAAATCCATTATCACTACACGAGAATATGACGCCAGTCGAAACATCATTCGGGATTTTGTCGGGTCATCTTTAGACAACTATGTAATCTTTGCGAAGAATACAACAGAAGCAATTAATGGAGCCGCCACACTTTGGGCAAAAAAACCTGGGAAAATCTTAGTTTCTGATATCGAGCATTCATCTAACCTACTGCCTTGGGTTACTAAAGACGAAGTTGTGCAGTACAGAACGCAGCCAGATGGAAGTGTCAGTATTGCAGAAATTGAAGATATTTTCAAGGCACACCAAAATCTCCCCGAAGCCGAGCAAATTAAGTTAGTAACTATTACAGGTGCTTCGACAATTACAGGTTACAGACCCCCAATTTACGAAATCGCAGCTTTAGCACATCGGTATGGCGCGAAGATTTTTGCCGACGTGTGTCAGTTAATTCAGCATGAACGAGTCGATATGCGTCCTGATAATGACCCATGTCATTTAGATTTTGTGGCTTTCTCTGGACACAAGATGTATGCCCCTTATGGAACCGGAGTTTTGCTGGGGCCAAAGGAATTTTTTGATAGCTCCTACCCTTATCAAATTGGGGGTGGAAACCTGCCTTATATCACCAGAAACCTAGAGATCAAGCGTTTTTATACAGAACGGGCCCATGACCCCGGAACTCCAAACGCAATGGGTGCGATCGCTATTGCCAAAGCAATTGAAATTATCGAAGCAGTAGGGCGCGATCGCATTGCTCAGTATGAACACTCTCTAGTTGAATTCACATATACACGGCTTGGGCTGATTTATGGTGTCAAAATACATATTCCCGGAGATAACTTAGCCCATGTTATTCCCTTTGATATTGATGGATTTGACGGACGCTTAGTAGCAGAAATTTTGGCACAAGAATACGGTATTGGCGTTCGCGCTGGGGCTTTCTGCACTTATGAATACATTCGCAAACTCAAGAATGTTTCAGACGAGCAAGACTGTGAGATTGCTGAGGAAGTAGATAGAGGAATTACACGTAATATTCCTAGTATTATCCGAGCCAGCTTTGCTGTATATAATACATTAGAAGATTGCGATCGCTTTATAAATGCGATCGCTCAAATAGCTAAAAACGGATTGGCTCACTATTTGCCCAACTACACACAAGACCAGATAACTGGTGTTTGGACAGCAATAAACAGCTAGTTTTTTCAGGGCATTGGAAGAAGCAGAGGTGCAGAGGCGCAGAGGGGAAAGACTTACTGCAACTTCTCTCCTACTCCTTCATTCTCTGTTTCTTAATTACGAATTACAAATTAAAAGGGGGTAATAGCTTGAGCGATGAAAACCTTTTTGACCAGGAGGACTATCTACAAGCACGGGTTGAACAGTGCATCTGGCAAAAAAGTACAAATGCAGGTATTTCGCGCCAGCGCTTTCTGAAAATACTAGCTACTATGGTTGGCGCCACAGCCATCGGGGGATTAGCTAAACCTGCGCCTGCTCACAGTCAAGCAGCCATTAAAACTAAAGCCAGCAAAATACTTAAGCCATTGCCACCAGGGTATATCTCTCATAGCAAAGGCACATTAGAGATGAACTGGGAAGCGATGTATGGGCGTGGTTATTTAGTACCAAATGATTGGTTTTATGTTCACAACCGGAGCGCACCACCGACCTTTGACCCATCTACATGGCGTTTGCAAATTCATGGAACTGGCGTTTCTGCCCCCTGTGAGTTTACTTACGATGAAATCATCGCCATGCCATCCATCTCAATCACTTGTGCTATTGAGTGTGCTGCTAATGGTCGGCGCTTCTTTGAAGAAGCTTACAACACACCACTCCCTGGAACACGGTGGAGGCTTGGGGCTATTGGTGTGGCTGAATGGACTGGTGTACCACTTGGTATGTTATTGGAGCGAGCTGGATTGAAATCCACAGCAAAAGATGTACTCGTTGAGGGTGCAGATGTAGATTCGCTAGATTCAAAGAAGACAAATAAATCCAAGTTCAGCAGTGTAGTTCCAATTAGCAAAGCATTAGCCGATAACTCACTTGTCGTCTACGCAATGAACGGAGAACCATTACCTCCAGATCATGGTCAGCCGTGCCGTGTCTTATTCCCTGGTTGGGGAGGAAACGCCAACGTTAAATGGATTGAGCGGATTGAGGTTTCTGAAACACCGATATATACCCAGTGGGTAACGGAGCAAATGGTGCTAGTTGGTGCAGATTACCCAGCGATCGCACCATATAAAGGTAAGCTGATTACCTATCAAAATGTTAAGAGCGCTTTCGAGTTGGCTTGGCCAGCTACTCTTTCTGCTAAAACCCACTTACTACGTGGACGTTCTTGGTCTGGGAAAGGAAAAATTGTCCGTGTGGAAGTCAGCCTAGATGGTGGTAAAACTTGGCAATTTGCACGACTGAGAGAACCAAATTTTCCATTTGCGTGGGTACGCTGGGACATTGAATGGAAGCCACTTCCTGGAGAATATTTTCTCCAGGCTCGTGCTACTGACAATTTAGGTAATACACAACCGAGTACAGTTCCGTGGAATAACTCTGGATTGCTCTACGGAGGTGTTGTTAGCCATCCGGTGACAATACAGGCATGAGGAAAATAAGGGAGATGAGGGGTACAAGAAAAATAATCTATGCCCAATGCCCAATGCCCTATGCCCCATACCCCATGCCCAATGC
>NZ_JADEXF010000777.1 GCF_015207245.1 Nostoc cf. edaphicum LEGE 07299 | reverse complement strand
CCAGAATACCCTCTAAATCGTTTTAATTGAATAAAATTATCATTACTTCGTGATACAACTTCTTGGATCTTTTCTCCTGATTCTGATAGTAAATTCATTCTCAGGTTAGATGGCAAATAAGTTTTTCCGTTTAATGGATGTAATTGCACTAGTATTTCTACTTTATCTTCAGAATAAGGTGCGATCGCCATTAACAGCACTACAGATTGATTTCCAACTTGTAATCCCAAATCTATTATTTTTGCTCGTGCTACATTGCCTTCACGCTTTGATGAAATACTTCTTAAGGCAAACTTTTTATCATTTATATTGCTGAAAACTTCTTCTAGAGCCATCCAACTATTTTCAAACAGATTCTCGAACCATTGGTTTAAATTTACCCGTATTTGGCTAGCACTGAATGCAGGGTGAGCAACAGCATCAGGAATACAGTCGAAGAGGAAATTAAGGGGTTTGAGGCTTGCTAGTGGTATTTGCTCCGAATCAGAAGGAATATTAACTCTTCTAACAAATCCCAACAACTGCACTTCATTTAACTGTTCGCTAAACTGGACAGCCACATAACCAATTCTATTTTCCATCACTTCAGGTGGTAGGGAAATTACTGTTTCACCAGGTTTAACTGGACGACACTCTAACTTACCAATGTTGGGAAGAACTAGATCGGCAACATCAAATAAAGCTCGTTTAAGAGGATGCCAACTATCACCTTCTTCTATAGCAGTATCAATCCACAGCCATTTCAGGTAACTGTAAACAGCATAAACTGCTAGTGTATTCAAATATATTTGTTTCCCTTTTTGAGGCGTAGTTTGTTCAACAGCAAACTGGCGGGCAATGGCATGGGCTTCTTGTCCAAGTGTAATTTTTAAGCAAAGTGTTTCTGTGCTACTCATGGCTGTTAATTAGATTGATATCCGAGTTGAATGGCAACTTCTTGCAGGAGCGGTATTGCTTTTAATTTCCAGTGGGATACAAGAGTTTGGTAATTGATTTGGCACTCACGCGCAATATCAGTAAGCTTATCTGGTGGGTTCTTAAATATGAACAGCAACCTCTGGCTGAGTATTTGGCAGTTACATTCGGGGTGTTTACGAGGATAGCAATTCCGTAGCTGCTTGTCTGGGTCTTGCTCAATGTAATCCGCTAGGCTTGCCACTAAGTACTGTTGTGAATTTTGTTGCAACTGTTCTAAATAAATTTCTAGCCCACTTAGAACATACGGGTTAGATGGTGTCCCTAATAACCTCCCTTCTTCTGATACTCGTTCTAGCCAACTTGTTATCTCTGCATCTGCATCCGAAATATTTTCATCCAAGGAAAGCTGAAGCCTCCTTGTTTGAGGGGCAGATGAAGAATTTAAATCTTTAATACGCCAGGAAAGGTAGCCTTTGAGCCATTTTACTAAGTCAGTTCGTACTGAAGATGTACGTGGCTGAAAGTTTCTAATATTGTGGCTCAACCACTCCAAACTTTGGTTTAAGGCATCTAAAAAGTGGTCGGGGCAGTCCATGCTTGAGTATTTTCTAAATTCCGGTAGTCCCTGAATTAAAATCAGAAGCCGACTCATAGCTTTTCGCCATTCCCGGCTGCCGTCTGGGTGTTGATAAACTGCTGCTATCAATTGGCGTAGGCGCTCATCCTGATCATCCATAAAAGCTTTTACCAAAGAATAATACAGTAGACACAACACAGCAGCACAGTTATAAGCACTGCTTTATTTGACCCTACTCTTATATCAGGCAAGAATCAAAAAAATATGAAAACTTTAGGATTGTGCTTACTAATCCTTGAAATCCAGCCCAGGAGCAGATAAGAGAAATTATTTAAAGCAAGTTGGTCGGGATGTTGGATTTTTCATAGTTATCCAAATTTTCACCGATATAGGATTAGAGGCTCGACTTGGAAAAAGATTTTGAAAACTTTTTACCAATTTAACTTCCGAATAGTTTTCATAATTTTTCATTTTTAGTCTGATTTAGAAGTAATAGGTTAATTTAATCGGGAGCCGAAAAATTAACTTAGAGCTTGTCATGAAACAACCTTGATTTTTTGAGTTAGGAATGCTTTCTGAGTAAGCTTTCTAGATAGCAAATTGTAAAAGTTATTTTTTGGCAGGTTATTAAATTGCTGAATTAATTTTAGCTAAAACCTTTGGGGCAGTTTGCCACGACCGCTTCTTTAAATACTTTTAATTGATTTTAGGAGGGGAAAGATGGCTCAAGTATTATGCCTTTTACAAAAGTATTTTCGGAACAGCATTTTTACCTACATTGCTCTTTGCTTACTATTATTTATGCCTGGAATAGCTCTAGCCCAAAATGACAATAATTTTGACGATCCTCCACCGCAGACTTCAGGTAGTTCTGGTGGTTCTAGACTAAAGTAGCTGAAGTCTGAACGGGAGCATTCTAGTTTTTTACAAAAAAGGCGAAAATCAATCACGATAGGTAGCCTGATAATTCTCCAATTTGACGCGATCGCAACTCTAGCATCCCCACCCTCACCAGAGCATCTTTGACTATTTCTTGAGATGATCGTGAAGGTTCCCGAAACCAGCCTGTATGCACAGTCCGCGCCATCAGCACCACATTCCAGACTGTTATCGGGTAATCCCAGTCAATTTGCGATCGCTGCGGTACATACGCAACAGAATTTAATTGTTGTTTCAAAGCGCGATCGTGAAATTTTACAACTCCAGCCCAAAATCGCCTTCACCATTGTCAGTAGATCGAAAAGTTTTGCGATCGCTCTGTGATGAATATCTGTCTAAATGGATTTTTGTTTTAAATTAGTAATTTTAAATACTAACTTTGAATAGCCCACTCGGAATTAAGACATAAGTAAAACTGATAATTAAGCCAGGTGGTAAGATTTAATCTTGCACCAGAAATATGTTCTGGTGTGATTTCAGAGAATATTGTCGAGAAGTTGCAGGAAAATTGAACTAGAAGAATATGCAGATGTAACTGTGATGTCTACTGATGTGGTGAAAGCATTTCAACCAGCTAGACTAGACATTGTGTTCATTTTTAATTTTTAATTCCGCCTTGCGGTACTAGCCTTGTGAAATTTGATTAAATTAGGACTTACGCACGGGTAACGGAAAACGTAGACGCAAAGCGGCTTGCCGCAGGCTACCACAGAGG